>NZ_JAKRNG010000013.1:0-67913 GCF_022347125.1 Helcobacillus sp. ACRRO | reverse complement strand
GCCCAGATGGGCCCCGCCGCCCCCGCCACCGGTGACGCTGACCCCGTCCCCAACTGGCTCACCGTCACCCTCGACACCATCGGCACCACCTTCATCACCCTGCTGAAGGCCCTGGTCCCGCCGCTGATCTTCCTCGCCGTCGTCGCCTCCATCGCGAACCTCCGCGAGGTCACCGGCGCCGCCCGCCTCGCCTGGAAGACCCTCCTGTGGTTCGGCATCACCGCCCTCATCTCCGTGGGCGTCGGCATGGCCGTCGGCGCCGTCATGAACCTCGGCGCCAACACCGGCCTCAGCGCGGACGCCGCCCAGGCGCCCGACAAGTCCGGCACCTGGCTCGACTTCCTCACCGGGCTCGTCCCCTCCAACTTCATCGGCCTCACCGCCTCCGCATCCGACGACGGCGTGAAGCTCACCTTCAACGCCCTGCAGATCCTCGTCATCTCCATCGCCGTCGGCATCGCCACCCTGTCCGTCGGCGAGAAGGCCGAACCATTCCTCGCGTTCGTCCGCGCCGCCCTGGAAGTGGTGCAGAAGGTCCTCTGGTGGGTCATCCGACTCGCCCCCATCGGCACCATCGGCCTCATCGGCTACGCCGTGGTCGACTACGGCTGGTCCACGATCGGCGCGCTCGGCTCCTTCGTGCTCGCCCTCTACATCGGCCTCGCCATCGTCGCGGTCGTCGTGTACCCGCTGGTGCTGAAGTCCAACGGTCTCGGCGTCATGGACTTCTACCGCGGAGTCTGGCCCGCCACCCAGCTCGGCTTCGTGTCCCGCAGCTCGCTGGGCACCATGCCCGTCACCAAGGCCGTCACCGAGAAGAACCTCGGTGTCCCCGCCCACTACGCCTCGTTCGCGGTGCCGTTCGGCTCCGTCTCGAAGATGGACGGCTGCGCCGCCGTGTACCCCGCCCTGGCAGCCATCTTCGTGGCGAACTTCTTCCAGGTGCCGCTGGGCGTCACCGACTACCTGCTGATCGCGTTCGTGTCCGTCCTCGGATCGGCCGCCACTGCGGGCATGACCGGTGCCGTGGTGATGCTGACCCTGACCCTGTCCACCCTGGGCCTTCCGCTCGCCGGCGTGGGCCTGCTCATGGCCGTGGACCCGATCGTCGACATGGGCCGCACCGCCCTCAACGTCACGGGGCAGGCGCTCGTGCCGGCCGTGGTGTCCAAGCGCGAAGGCATCCTCGACGAGGCCGCGTACCGGTCGCGGGAGAACACCGCCGTCGCCGGCTGAGGCGCCGCGGCGGCGGGTCCGCGGGGACCCGCGCCGGGCCAGCCTCAGGTCCGCGCCGGGCCGCCGGGTCCGGCCTCCGCGCCGGGCCAGTCTCGGGTCCATGTCGGCCCAGCTGAACAAAAACCGACCGGAAAACGCTGTTGACGACTTCTAGAGCGCCGCAGAGTCGATTTCCGGTCGGTTTTTGCACGGCCGCCGCTGCCCCGCAGCCCCGCTGATCCGCTGCCCCGGCACCCCGGACCCCCGCTGCTCCGCTGCCGTCGGCTGGAGGCGGCCGGGCTGTCCGTGGCGTGCGGCCGCCCCAGCGTCCCGCAGCAGGCCCGGCCCGAACGCTGCGCATCAACTGAGACGGTGTTCCACTCAGTGAAACTCGCCCGTATCATTGCCGCATGATCACGCCCGACCCCGCAGCAGATCCCGCAACGGCCGCAGATTTCGTGGCCGCCCGCGCCAAGGAACCCGGCGCAGCCGTCGGCGCCGGCGCCCGCGCTGACGCCCGCCCCGGGGACTCTGCACAGCCCGCCGCCGACCGGCTCGTGCGATGCACCCCTGCGGACGCTCCGGCGCTCGCCGCACTGCGCCGCGAACGAGAACAGTGGATGCAGGAGCAGGGCGTCACCCAGTGGAAGCTCGGTTCCCTCCCGGAGGAGCGGATTCGCGAGCAGATCGCGGACGGTGACTGGTTCGCGCTGCTCATCCCGGACGGACCGCACGCCGGTGAGATCGGCGCAGCCGCCCGCATCCTCGACACCGACCCCCTCTACTGGGGCCACACCGACCTGCACGATGACCCCGCCACGTACACGCACGCGCTGATGGTGTCGCCGCGCGCCGCCGGCCGCGGGTTCGCCGCGCGGTTCCTGGCGGCCGGCCGCGCTGATGCCCGCAGTCGCGGCGCCCAGTTCCAGCGCCTCGACTGCCGCGATCAGCTGCTGCGGATCTACGAGCCGCTGGGGTTCGTCCGCGTCGGCGAGAAGGAGTTCCCGGCCGACCAGGTGGGGCTGTCCGGTTTCAGCGGTTACCGCGTCAATCTCATGCAGAGGGAGGCCTGATCACCTGATGGCCCAGTTGGAGGATCTGGGTCCCGTGGAGCAGCTGCGGGTGGGGCGTCTGCCGCTGCGGATTCTCTGGCTGTTCCTCGGGCTGACGGGTTTCGGTGTGGGCGCGGGGATGCTGCTCCTCTCGGCGCTCGGCACACAGCCGTGGAACGTGATGGAGGCGGCGATCGCTGACCGGACCGGGCTGACCATCGGCACCGTTGTGGTGATCGTGGCGTTCCTCGTGCTGGCGCTGTGGGTCCCGCTGCGGGAGAAGCCGGGCCTGGGCACGTTTGCGAACGCCCTGTGGATCGGCCCGGTGATGGATGTGACGATCGCGCTGATCCCCGCGCCGGAGGGCCTGCTCGGCCGGGTAGCGATGATGTTCGGCGGGATCCTCGTGGTGGGGGTGTTCGATGCCGTCTACATCGGCGCGCAGCTGGGGCCCGGCCCCCGCGACGGTCTGATGACGGGCCTGCACAGGCGTTTCGGCTTGCCCGTCGGCCCGATCCGCCTCGGCATCGAAGTGGCGGTGCTGGCGGTGGGGTGGCTGCTCGGCGGCCCGGTCGGTGTGGGCACGGTGGCGTTCGCGCTGCTGGTTGGCCCGGTGGTGCACTGGGCGCTGCCGCGGGTGACGATCCCGGTGACGCCGCCTCGCCGGCGGGGGACGACGTCGCCACGCCCGCGCGGGACGGGGACTCAGGCGGGCCAGCGGTAGCCGCGAGTGGTGGCGGTGCGCTCCCACCCGAGCGCGTCGTACAGGGCGAGGGCGGCCTCGGAGGTGTCGGCGACGGTCAGGGTCATGTCCTTCCCCGGCAGGTGCGCGGCGAGCGCCCCGATCAGGCGGCGCGCCACGCCCTGCCGACGGTGCGCGGGGTCCACCGCGAGGAAGTCGAGGTAGATGTCGCCGTCGTCCTCCTGCCCGGCGATGAAGCCGACGACCTTCCCGTCACTGCTGCCGGGGCTGCTGTCCGCCACGAGCGTGCGGTACCCCTGGTCGCCGTCCACCAGCTGCCGCGCCGTCGCGTACGCTCCCGGGAACGCCGCCTCGTGCAGTGCGCGGACCGCGTCGAGGTCGCCCGGCCGGACGGGGCGGACGGATCCGTCGGCCTGTGCCGCTGCTTCCCTGCTGACGCGCATCACGCAGTGCGCCGTCCCGCCGCGCCAGCCCTGGTCGGCGGCGAGGTCGGCGAGGCGCGTGTTGGAGAGGTCGGCGTAGATCTCGTGGCGGCCGACGGGTGCCTGCTCAACGGCGGCGCGCAGCAGGTCCACGGCGTCGCGGCCCCAGGTGTCGGGGGTGCACCAGGGCCCGTGGATCCAGCTCATGCCCACCTCATCGTCCCATTCGAGGAGGACCGCGCCGGTGATGGAGCCGTCCGAGTCGAGGCAGACGCGCAGGGTGTCCATCCAGTCCTGGTCCAGGTCCTCCAGTTCGGTCTCCAGACCCTCCTCGAGGGTGCCGACGTATGCGGTCGCCGTGGCGGGGTCCGCCTGCATCGAGGCGATGAAGCGGAGGGAGGCGTCGCGGTCCGTGAAGCGCTGCGGGCCGGGCACGGTCAGTTCCCGCGCTGCACGCTGAACACGGACATGCGCATGCCGTTGGGGTAGGCGGCGGAGAGCATTTCGGTGACGATGATCGGGTGGGTGGGCGCGGTGTCGTTCATGGTTGCGAGTGTACGGCCACTTCTCCACAAGCCTGGGGGTGTCCTCGTGGGCCGACGGGTTCTGCAGAAGGCTGGGCGCATGACGAAGAGAACCGCACCCAGCACCCGCCATCCGGCGTTCGACACCGCCTGCCCGCCCGGGCTCGACACCCTCGCCCACTACCTCATGCTCGCCATCGCGACCGGCACCCCGCCGGGGACCGTGGCCGGCCTGCTCGATTCGATGACCCGCCTCGGCGGCATCGCCGACTTCTTCCCCGACCAGGCCCCCATCGACCTGGAGGAGGCGCTCGCGCTCCTGGGGGAGATCATCGGCGCGCACAATGCCTGCACCCGCACCCACTCCCCGCACACGCGCATCTTCCGCCGCGCACAACAGGACTTCCTGGCCGACGGGGTCGTCCTTCACCTCAGCACCTCGCTGGACGATCCGCCGGAGGATGTGAAGGAGATGTACCTGGAGCGCATGGCGGACCGGTACGAGCCGTTCGGTGTGCACCTGCGCGCGTTCGTCAGCTCCACCGCGGCGGGGTCCTTGGAGATGCTGCGCACGGGCACACTGCGGCTGCAGGTGCGGATGATGGAGGATGCGCACCTCGAGGCGGACGGGGCCGAGCAGGGCGCGGCGCGGGACGAGCTCGCCGACGATATCGCCGACTACTTCCGCTGCCACGGTTGGAGCGTTGCCCGCGAGGAGGAGGCGGTGATCCGCATTGAGGGCCTCACCTGGCGTGTTGTCGCCGACGCTGCACCGTGCGGTCCGCTCGAGACGCACTCCTGCTGTGACTGCCCGGACTGCTGACAGTGCGCTGTTGACGACGCGCTGCTGACGGCGCGGGGTCGGCAGTGCGGTGTTCGGTCAGGGCGTCTGTTCGCCGTGGCCCGACGGGTTTGAGCCGTTGTCCTCGCCCAGTCCCTGCAGGATGCTCGTCTCCTCCGCTGCCGCGCCCGACGGGTCCACGCCGAATGCCCGCAGCGTGAAGTCCCCGGTCCGGTCGCGGTCCATCACGCAGATGGATGCATTCGGCAGCGGGTCGAGGATCGGGCCGGCGGCGAGGGCCAGCAGCACCTTCAGGGTGAGGCCGTGCGCCACCAGCACGACGGTGCGCCCCTCGGCCGATCCCTCCGCGCCCTCTGCCGCGGCGGTTTCGCGGGCGACGATGTCGTCGAACGCCGCCCGCACCCGCGCCACGAAGTCCGCGCCGCTCTCACCGCCGGGCAGGGCCTCGGCGGTGCCGGTGAACACGGAGCGGAAGAACCCGGCGAGGTCCGGGACCTGGCGCTTGAACTCCTCTGAGGGCCTGCCGTCGAAGTCGCCGAAGCTCAGTTCCCGCAGCCCGTCCACAGCTTCCACGGTGAGGCTGGTGTGGCGCTCGGCGATGATCTCGCCGGTGCGCATCGCGCGCGGCAGCGAACTGGCGTACGCAGCGGCGATCGGGGCGGCGGCGAGGAACTCGGCGGTGGTGCGGACGTTCGCTTCACCGTTCTCGGTGAGCGGGGCGTCGGTCCAGCCCTGCATGATGCCGGCGCTGTTGAACTCGGTGCGGCCATGGCGGATCAGCAGGAACCGGGTCGTGCCTGCGGGCGGCGGCGCCGTGACGAGGGCTGAGGCGTCGGAAGCGTCGGGGGAGGTGTGCGGGGAGGTCATGCCTCCACCGTATCGGGGCGTCCGGGGCCCGGGGCCGGGGCGCGCCTGGGTGATGGTGCGGGCCGCGCGGCCGCGCAGGTGTGCCGGCGGCGCCTCTGGGCAACGGCGGCCGCGGCACGGGCGGTGACCGTATTCTGGGCGCATGGGCACCACGATCTATCTGACCGGTGAGGCGAAGTCACCGACCAACAACCCCATCACGTCGAAGTGGGGGCTTTTCTTCGTGGGCCTCATCGTGAATAATGAGACCCACGTCATAGTCAGGGCGGACTGCAGCGCCACCCTCGGGCTCACCGTGGACTTCATCCGCGAACTCCTCGAAGGCCGCTCCCTCCTCGACGATGACGCACTGGTCGACACGATCACCACGAGGTACCACGGGTCCTCGCAGCGCGCACTGGCCGCAGCCGTCCGGAACGCCGCCGCGAAGTACCGCGACCTCTTGGACCGCGACACCAGCACACCCTGACCCCATAACCGCACCGTCAGCCCGGAACCTCGCCGAACCGGAACCCGTCGGAAGCACTGCCCCGGCGCCGCCCCAGCGGCCGCCGACCGTCCAGCCGCCACCGCGCGGCCAGGCCGGACCGTGCGCACCGAGCGAGCGTTCCCCGCGGCAGGCTTCCGGCTCTCCAGGTCCTCGACGCCCGGGCAGGCATCCGTACAAGGAGCCCCGCCATGATCGAGAACGGCCTGCTGATGCTCAGCGTCATCCTCGGCCTGTCCTGCATCCTCATCGTCCTGGAGAAGACCACCGGCTGGAAGCTGTTCAAGTTCGTGCCCGGCATGGTCATGATGTACCTGATCTGCGCCGCGCTGAACTCCGTCGGCGTCTTCTCCGACGCCGAGGGGACCCGCCAGGTCGCCGCCGATGTCAAAACCGTCATCCTCCCCGCGATGATCTTCCTGTTCCTCTTCGGCTGCGACTTCCGCCGGATCATCAAGCTCGGCCCGAAGCTGCTGCTCACGTACTTCGTGGCCGCGGCGTCCCTCGCCATCGGCGTCGTCGTGGTGTTCCTGGCGTTCAAGGCACTGCTCCACCCCGAATCGTGGAAGGTGTTCGGCGCCCTCCTCGCCTCCTGGACCGGCGGCAGCGCCAACATGGTCGCCGTGCAGGACGTCCTGCAGGCACCCGAAACGATCTTCGGCTACGCCCTCATCACCGACACCATCGTGTACTCCTTCTGGCTGATGGCGATGTTCTCCTCCGTCGCCGTCTCCGACCGCTTCAACCGCTTCACCAAGGCGGACACCTCCGTCATGGACACCGCCCTGGACCTCGGTGACACGGACGAGAAGCCCATCACCGCCGCATCCCTGGGCCTCACCGTGTTCGGGTCGCTGACCGTCGCGATCCTCGCCATCGAACTCGGCGACCTGCTGCCCGAAGTGGGCGATGTCCTCAACGGCACCGCCTGGACGATCATCATCGTGTCCATCCTCGGCGTGATCGTGGCGCACACCCCGCTCGGCAGGATCGGCGGCTCCACCGAGATCGCCACCCTCATGCTGTTCATCGTGATCGGCCAGATCGCCACCGGCTCCGACTTCTCCGCCATCACCCAGGCACCGCTGTACCTCGTGGCCGGCTTCCTCGTGCTGCTGGTGCACGTGATCATCATGGTCATCTACGCGAAGCTGACCCGGACTGAACTGTTCTCCCTGGCGGTGGCGTCGACGGCGAACATCGGCGGCATCGCGTCCGCCCCCGTGGTGGCGAGCGCGTTCAGCCGGCAGATGGTGCCCGTCGGCGTCCTCTACGCCCTCATCGGGTCGCTGCTGGGCACGTTCATGGGCCTGGCGGTCGCGCAGCTGCTCAGCCAGCTGGTCTGACCGGTGGAGGGCACCGTGCAGATGACTGCCGTGCAGATGACCGCTGTGACGCAGCCGCTGACCGTGCGGAGCGTGCGGGTCCACCGCCGCCGCGCCCCGCTGCTGCGGCCGTTCGTGACGGCGAAGCGCCGCACCGACGCGGTCGAGTACGTGGTGGTGGACGTCCAGGTGGAGGCGGCCGACGGGACCCGGGCGGCCGGCCAGGGCTCCGCGGCTGAGACCCGCGCCGTCACCGGCGAGGACACCGACACGATGACGGCTGCTCTCCAGGGCCCGCTGGCGGCCGCTCTGGAGGGCGCCGACGGGACCGTCACCGACCTGGACCGACGCATCGCCGCCGCGGTCGACGGCGCCACCAGCGCGAAGTCCGCGCTGAGCGTGGCACTGCACGACGCATGGGCGCGCACCCTCGACCTCCCGCTCGTGCAGGCGCTCGCCGCGCTGCGGGGGTGGCCGGTGGATCCGGACTGGTCGATCGAGGCGGACATGACGGTGTCGCTGGAGGATCCGCGCACGATGGCGGGCCACGCCGAAGACGCGGCGGCCGACGGGTACCGCATCCTCAAGGTGAAGCTCGGATCCAGTGAACAGGAGGACCGGCAGCGGCTCGAAGCAGTGGTGCGGCGTGTACCCGGGGCGCGGCTGCGGCTGGACGCGAACCAGGGGTGGCAGCCCCAGGAGGCCATCCGGATCCTGAAGGGCCTGGAGGACTCGGGCCTGCCGGTGGACCTCGTGGAGCAGCCCTGCCCCGCCGCCGACATCACCGGGATGGCCGAAGTCCGTGAGGCGGTGGGCATCCCGATCATGGCGGACGAGTCCCTGTGGGACGCGGACGACGCCCGCGCACTCATCGATGCGGGTGCCGCCGACCTGTTCAACATCAAACTGGCCAAGACCGGCACCATCACCGGCGCCCTCGCCATCGCCGATGCGGCGCTGGAGGCGGGGATCGCCTGCATGGTGGGCGCGATGATGGAACCGCGGATCTCCATCACCGCCGCCGCCCATGTTGCGGCCGCGCACCCCGCTGTCACCATGATCGACCTCGACTCCCCGGACTGGTTCGCTGAGCGTGACCCCGTCGGCGGGTACGAGGTGGCCGACGGCACCCTCCGCCTCCTCGGTGGGGCGGGCCTCGGCCTGGAACGGCTCGACGAGAAGGAGACGAATCAATGAGCTGGAACGGCACCATCACCCGACGTCAGAGCATCGCCGCCGCGGGCACCGCTGCCGGTGCCGCAGCACTCGGCGGCACCGCGGCCGCCGTCGAACCCGTCGGCCGCCCCGCCGCCGCGGAGCACGTCGGCCGCCCGTCCGCTGGGGAGGTCCGCGCCGGCGACCGCGCCTTCATCGCCGTGTCCGCCGCGACCGTGTGGGTGGAGCCCGGCCTGGAGCGCCCGCAGGACGCGCCGGCGCTGGCGAACCCCGTGGACATGGACGAGTGGAACGCGTCGATGGAGGACACGGAGGCCCGGCGGTGGCTCGTCGGCAAGCTGGAGACCGCGGCCGTTCTCGGCTCCGAAGTGATCGTCGATGAGGTCGCGGGGGAGTGGGCGCGGATCGTGGTGACGCACCAGGGCACGCCGCGCGATGCCCGCGGCTACCCCGGCTGGGTGCCGGTCCGCCAGCTGGTGGTGGATGAGCCCTTCGCCCGCGCCGCCGCCACCCGCCCCGTCGCCGTGGTGACCGCGTTCCGCACCGTTCTGCGGCCCACGCCCGCACCCGGGGGCGCGCCCGGTCGCGGTGGCGGCCTGGACGCGTCGTTCAACACCGAGCTGCCGGTTCTGGGACGCGTGCGCGACCTGGTGAAAGTGCAGGTCCCCGGCGCGAAGCCGATGTACGTGCCCGCATCCGACGTGGTGGTGCGCGGCCAGGGGGAGAAGCCGCCCGTGCCCACCGCGGAGGACATCATCGCGACCGGCGCGATGATGCTGGGGCTGCGCTACCTGTGGGGCGGTGTCAGCGCCTACGGGTACGACTGCTCCGGGTTCACGTTCTCGATCTTCCGCCACCACGGCATTGCGATGCACCGCGACGCCGGGCCGCAGCTCACCGACTCCGGGTTCGAGCCGGTGGACCGTGCGGACCTCGAGCCGGGCGACCTGCTGTTCTGGTCCACCAAGCCCGGGTCGGACTCGATCCGGCACGTCGCGATGTACATCGGCAACGACCAGATGATGCAGGCGCCGAACTCCGAGCGCTCCGTAGAGGTCACGGACTTCCCGCGTGACGGGATGGAGGACGACTGGGCGGGTGCGGTCCGCGTCCAGGCGCTCCGGCGGTGATGCGCTGATGTGCTGACGCCCCGGCGCGCCGACGCGCTGAGGCCTTGGGACCAGCGGCGTCCCGTGCCCCGAGGGGGAGGCGCGGGGTGCCGCTCATCTTCGCCCGGCTGCCGGCGGGCTGTTTCGGACGTCCGACGGAAGAGCCTGCTCTTACGGCGACCTCGATGTTGGTCCACAGGGACACGGCCTGTCATTCATCCACAATCTTCTCTAGGTCCCCTAGGGTGGCAAAACAATCCCCTATTGTCTTAGGGTATGGGTAGGCCGATTCCGTACCGTGAAGTCAAGAGAGAACTGGTCAGCCGCGGGTGGTTGCGAGCGCGCGTCAGAGGCTCACATGAGCAATGGGTGCCGCCGGAAGGCGGGAAGCCGTTGACAATCCCTCGACACCGCGAGATCTCTGCTGGTGTGATGCGCGTGATTGTCCGCCGGCTCGGCGGGTCGGTTCCGAGGAACTGGAGGTAGTGGTTGTGGCACAGAAAGTGATCCCGGCAGTTGTCCATCGGGAACCCACATGGTGGGTGATTGAACTTCCGTCATTGGACATCGCCACGCAGGCCCGGACGCTGCGGGAGGTTCGTGCGATGGCGACTGAAGCGGCCGCTCTTCAGCTTGATGTGGAGGACAGCGAGATCTGCATCGAGCTGGAGATCATCCTCCCCACCGACGTGGCCGAGCTCTGGCAGCGGGCACAGGGACTGGAGCGGGAGTCCCGTCGGATCTCCGCGGAAGCGGCCCAACTGTCGCGCCGAGTCGTTCGGGAACTGCGTGAATCAGGTATCAGTCAGCGTGACTCTGCCGAAGCACTGGGCCTGTCTCCGCAGCGAATCGCACAGTTGGAGAAGCGGACCGCGTGATTCGCCTCGGCGCGCCATGACCAACTGGGAGGGGAAAGCGGGGGTCAGAACGTGCCGGGCACGGACTGCTTCGCGGCGGCGCGGATCGCCTCGTCGGCCTCATCCTCGCTGGTGAAGCCCTGCGTCATCACCGCGATGACCACGCCGGCGTCCAGCCCGGTGGTGGGGCGGATCCACGCCGCGTCATGCCGGAACCCCGGCACCCAGCCCGACTTCGACCCGCACCGGAACCCGTCGGCCACCCCCACTGAGATGATGCGGATCTGCTGCGCGTCCAGCGCCTGCACCGCCAGCTCCCGCGAGGCGGGGAAGAGGGCCGCGGCGGTGCCGACGGGTGCCTCACTCACCAGGGCCCGCAGCATCACCGTGAGGTCCCGCGGGGTCGTCTCGTTCGTCAGGCCCGCTGCCAGCGCCGAGGCATCACCGATCTGTCGCTCCAGGCGCGTTCCCGTCAGAGCGAGCGCCTCGATCTCGCGGGCGACCGCGCCGTTCGGCAGCAGCCCCATCAGGTGATTCGTCGCCTCGTTCGAGGACCGGTCGATCATGCGCAGCGCCAGGTCACGCACCATGACCGGTGCGCCCTCGGCGGGATGCGTCGGGTCGAGATGGTCGCCGTCGAGGGTGAACGGTTCGCCGTCATGCCCAGTGAAGGTGCGGGTCGCAGGAACCACCGCGTCCAGATCCAGAGCGCCCGCATCCGAGGCGCGCAGAGTCGCCAGGAGGACCAGCAGTTTGATGGTGGACGCCGCATAGAACGGCCGGTCGGCACGGTCCTCGGTGATCACGGACCCGTCGACGCGCACCGCACACACCGCGACGGCGCGCTCCGTGGGCGCAGCGGCAGTGGGCAGGGGCGACGCGGCAGGCTCCGGGGTGCTCATGCCCGTGACACTAGCAAGCCGCGCACCCGTCGGCCGGCGCCGAGACCTGGAAGAATCGGGGCATGCGCATCGTCATCGCCCCCGACTCGTTCAAGGAATCCGTCACCGCTGAGCGGGCCGCCGCCGCGATCGCCCACGGCGTCCGCACCGTGGTGCCCGGCGCCGACTGCCGCGAAGTCCCCATGTCCGACGGCGGCGAAGGCTTCACCGACGCGATCGGCGCCAGCCTCGGCGCCGACCTCATCGACGTCCCCACGACCGACCCCCTCGGCCGCCCCGTCACCGCCCGCATCGCCGTTGCACCCGCCCGCCCCAGCGTGGGCGGGACCAGTGCCGACGGGACCCCGGCGACCGCGGTCCTCGACATCGCCAGCGCCGCCGGCCTCGACCTCCTCACCGCGGGCGAGCGCAATCCCCGCCGTGCCACCACCCGCGGGCTCGGCGCCCTGCTGCGCGAAGCCGCCCGACGGGTGCAGCCCGGCGGGCGGATCATCATCGGACTCGGCGGCTCCGCCACGAACGACGCCGGCATGGGCATGCTCGTTGACCTGGGCCTTCGCCTGCTCGACGACTCCGGCACCGACGTGGACCCCGTGCCTGAGGACCTCGGCCGGGTGGCGCGGGTGGACGCGACCGGGCTCGACCCAGTGCTGCGCAGAGTCAGCATCCACGCGGCGTGCGATGTCGCCAACCCCCTGCTCGGCGCGAACGGCGCCAGCGCGATCTTCGGACCGCAGAAGGGCGCGGACGACCAGGCCGTGCGGGAGCTCGACGCGGCGCTCGCGGCCGTGGTCCGCGCTGCGGCCGAGGTCGAGCTGCCCGGCAGCGAAGGCCGCACCATCGACCCCGCCTCCGCGAACGAACCGGGAGCCGGCGCCGCCGGCGGACTCGGCTGGGCCCTGCGCGCCGTGCTCGGCGCCGAGATGACGCCCGGGATCGAGCTGGTCGCGGACACCGTCGGCCTCGATGAGCAGGTGGCCGGCGCCGACCTCGTCATCACCGGTGAAGGCAGCGTGGACGCGCAGACCCTCGAAGGGAAGACCCCCGCGGGCGTCGCCGCGGCCGCGCAGCGCCACGGCGTGCCGTGCGTGGTCCTCGCGGGCCGCGTCCACGCCGACGCCGATGTGCTCCACGACCACGGCGTCACCGCGCTCGTGCCGATCGTCCAGGGCGTCACCGATCTTGAGGCCGCGCTCGCGGACGGCGAGGCCAACCTGGAGCGCGCCGCCGCGATGGTGATGCGGCTCGTGACCGCGCGCTGAGCCCCCGGGGGGTCAGGCGCTGGGCGAGGCCCCGTCGCCGCGAGTGCCGCGCGTACCGCCGCCGAGGAGGCGGAACACCACAGAGTCATCGAGCCGGCCCATGCCCTCGTCATGTCCCCGCTGATAGAGAGCCTGCGCCGCGCCCGCGAGCGGGGCCTCCTGGCCCACGAGACCAGCGGCCTCATTCACCAGCCCCATGTCCTTCACGAAGATGTCGAGCGCACTGCGGACATCATCGAACGTGCCGGCGACCATGCGGGAGCCGCGGTCACCGAACATGAACGACTGGGCGGCACCGGCGCCGAGCACCTCATGCACCTGCGCAATATCCAGTCCCATCGAATCAGCGAGCGCGAGCGCCTCACCGGCGGCGGCGATGTGCACGCCGCACAGCAGCTGGTTGACCACCTTGAAGCGCTGCCCGTCGCCGACCTTCGAACCCACCACGGGCGCGTTCGACGCCATGGCGTCCAACAGGGGCCGTGCAGCGGCGACGTCCCCGTCGGCCCCCGACACCATGACCAGCAGGTCACCCAGGCCCGCGCGGGCCACGCCGCCGGAGACGGGCGCATCCACGAACCGTGCGGTGTGGGGAGCGAGCTTCGCAGCGGCCTCCTCGATCGCGGCGGGGCCGACGGTCGCCATCACCATCACCACCGTGTCCGGGGTGAGCACCTCGGCGATGCCGGTCTCGCCGAACAGCACGCTCATCAGCTGCGGCCCGGTGGCGACCATGATGACCACGGCGTCGGCGCCGGCAGCGGCGTCGCGGGCCGACGGGGCCGCGGCGACATCCGGGGCGACGGCCTCCAGGGATGCCGGGTTCATGTCGAAGGCTGTGACGCGGTGGCCGGCCTTCGCGGTGACGCGGGCCATCGGGCCGCCCATGGCGCCGAGGCCGATCCAACCGACGTTCAGTGCGTCACCACCAGTGGGAGCGGCGACGGGCGCAGCATCGGAAGCGGGCACCGTGGCATCAGCAGTCTGATCGGTGGGGTGGGAGGGCGAGGTCGTGAAATCGGAAGACATGACGGTCCTTTCGGTCATGCGGCGGCAGCGACGGCTGCGCGGAGACGGTCGATGACGTCGGCGAGGGCCTCCCGGCCGCCGACATTGCCGGGGAACACCACATAGGGGACGCCGAGCACGTCCTCGGGTGCGTCCTCAGCGGTGAAGAGGCTGATCTGGCCGGGGAAGAACTGACCGGCCACGGTGGCCCGACGGATGCCGAGACCCGACGCGGCCACCTCATGGGAGGTGATGCCGCCCTTGGCGACGACCCACGCGGGGCGGGCCGGCCGTACGCCCTGCACAACAGCGACCACGGCGTCGGAGACGCTCCGCGCGATCGCGAGGGACTCATCCTTCGAATCAGTGGAGACCAGGGTGCGGCTGGTGTAGACCACGCAGTCGGAGCCGTCCAACCCCGATCGGATCGCGGCGATCGTCTCCTCCAGGTGCTGGTCGCGGCGCTCAGGATCCAGCAGCGCCTCCACATCCAGTTCGAACTCGGTGAGGGCGCCTCGCTGCTGCACCACTTCCAGCTGCTGAGTCGTCAGCCCCACATGGGACCCGACCACGACCAGGCCGTGCTCACCTCGACCGGACGCCACCGGCAGATCGGCTTCGCCGAGCACCACAGCACTCGACTGGCCGGCCAGCGGCCGCACGAACGACGGGCCGCAGCGTGTGACGAACACGCGCCCGTCGGCCTGCAGGCGCCGAACGGCCTCCGCCACCACATCCATGTCGCTGTACTCGGTCGCGTTGACCACCACCCAGGTGCGCGAGCGCGCCCCAGCGAGGATCTCCACCACCTTCTCGACCCCGCCCTCGCGGATGTCGTCCAGCGAGATCGTCAGGACGTCCTCGGCGTTCACTGCGCCGCCGGAGCGCTCCTGCAGGAACGCCCGAAGGTCCGAGTTCGAATACCCGAACGTGGCGTCACGGGCGAAGTCCGTGTCCTCCACGCGGCGCGCCTCGCCATCGACCACGGCGAAGTGGACATCGCCCTCGGTGAACCGGCCCGCCTCGATCATCGCGGGGCAGAACAGGAACGCGTCCACCTCGATGCCCTTCTCGGCAAGGGCATCGGCGATCGCCTCCGGCTCCGCGATCACGTGCCCCCGCAGCGTCGAATCCGAACGGGAGATGACATGCAGGCCCGACGGGTCCTCCAGGCGGTCCAGCACGCCGCCCACGATGCGGTGGTTCAGCGCGACGGCGTCCCCTTCATCGAGGGCACGGGAATTGGTGAGCACGAAGCACGTGCCGGACCCGTCGGCCAGCAGATCTGCGGGGATCGCCGGATCGAGGTTGAACGCGGCCGAGACACCGGCCACGCACTGCGACCCCGTCGGGTCGTCGTCCAGAACGAGAAGGCGGGGCTGAACGGGCAGCGATGCAGACAATGCGGTCTCCTCAGGGGTGGGGTCAGCCGACGACGGCCAGCAGCGCCCAGAGGACCAGGGCGACAGCGAAGCCGGCGAGGGACATCAGGGTCACGGTGACGGTGTAGGACTTCAGAGCGGTGGAGGTCGAGACGCCGAAGTAGCGGCTCCACACCCAGAACAGGGAGTCGTTGACATGGCTGAACGCCATCGAACCGATGCCGATTGTGACGGTGACCAGGGCGATCTGCGGGGCCGAGAGCCCCATGCTGGCGGTCATCGGCAGGATCAGCGGCGCCGTGGTGAGCGTCGCGACGGTGGCGGAGCCCTGCGCGGCACGGATCATCGCTGCGAGCAGCCACGCCAGCACGAGGATCGGCAGGCCGGTGGAGGTGAGCAGGTCGGCGACGGCGTCGGCCACACCGGTCGCGGTGAGGACCGCGCCGAAGGTGCCGCCGGCGCCGGTGATGAGGATGACCGCTGCGGTGGCGGGCAGGGCCGCGGCCAGCACCTCTTCGAGGCGCGACACGGACCAGCCGCGGGCGAAGCCGAGGGTGATGGACGCGAACAGCACACCGATCAGCAGGGCGATCGGGGAGTTGCCGATGAAGGCGAGGAAGTCCGCGATTGGGTCGCCCTCGTCCATGAACAGAGCGGACACGGTGCCGGTCATGATGAGCGCGAGCGGCAGCAGGATGGCCGCGAGGACCATGCCGACCGAAGGGTCAGCGGTGCGGGCGGATGCGCCGGCGGTGCCTGCGGTGCCATCGGTGTCATCGGCAGCGGCGCTGGACAGCTCGGCGTGCAGCTCAGGAACCGGGGAGAACACGCGCTTGGCGATCACGGAGGAGAGCCACTGGCCGACCAGCCACATGACGATCGAGGGGATCAGACCGATGACGAGGACGAGGCCGACGTCGGCCTTCATGACCTCGGCGCCGCCGACGATGCCGGGGTGCGGCGGCAGAACGACGTGGACCGTCAGGAGTGCGGCAACCGTCGGCAGGGCGTAGGCCAGCATGTTCACGCGGCCGCTCATGCGGCGGGCGACGGCCAGCACGATCGGGACGAGCACGATGGTGGCGACGTCCACGAACACCGGGATGCCGAACAGGAAGGATGCGGCACCGAGGGCGAGTGGTGCGCGCTTCTCGCCGACTGCTCGTTCGAGGGCGGCTGCGAGGACGCGGGCGCCGCCGGAGATGTCGACGATCGCGCCGAGCATGGCGCCGAGGGTGACGATCAGGGCCACGCCCCCGAGGGTGCCTCCCATGCCGTCCTTCAGGAGGGGCACGACCTCGCGAAGGGGGATGCCCGCCACCAGCGCCAGGGCGACCGAGACCAGGAGAAGCGCCAGGAAGGGATGGGTGCGGGCCTTGATGATCAGGACCAGGATGGCGAGCACGGACGCGAGTCCGAGCAGCACGAGCACTGTGGGTGACATAGAAATCCTCGTTGATTCCACAGGGATCGCGGTGCTGGCGATCGGGATGTGTGCGGGGGAGGAGACCCCCGCGCCTATCAGATATCTGACAACTTAGGGCGCGGAGGGTAGTCTGTCAACGTCCCGGTTGATCCAGCAGAGCAGCCAGAAAGTGGAGACGTCGATGAAGACCGCCGACCGCGCGCTGCGCGGCATCCTCCAACGCATCGCCGACGGCACCTACCCGATCAAAGCCGAACTGCCCCCGGAGAGCGACATCGCCGCCGAGCTCGGCATGTCCCGCCTCTCGGTCCGTGAAGCCATGAGGGAGCTCATCGCCGACGGAGTCATCGCCGCCAAACAGGGACGCCGCCACCGCATCGCCCCCACCATTCACTGGTCGGTCCGCTCACGCGAACTCGCGACCACGGTCGCCGCGCTCGAGGGCGGCTCGCAGCGGCTGGTCGATGAACTGCTGGAAGCCAGGCAGGTCCTCGAAGTGGAGATCTGCCGCCTCGCCGCCACTCGCATCACCGATGAACAGCTCGAGCAGATGCAGCAGCAGGTGGACATCATGGAGTCGACCCGCGACTCACTCGATGAAGCCGACATCGCCGCCAACGTGGCCGCTGATCTGGTCTTCCACCAGGTGATCGTGGACGCGGCCAGGAACCGCTTCCTCGCCACCGGCATGCGCCCACTGGCCGACATGCTCTTCGCAGTGCGCGAGCAGACCTCCCGGAGCGCGGAGGTCCGCACCGACGCTCTGCACCACCATCGACAGATCCTCGCGGCGCTCACCGACCGCGACCCCGGCGCAGCGGCGGACGCCATGGCCGCCCACATGGACCAGACGATGGAGGCGAGCCACGGGCTCAGTCTCAGTTGACGCGGGATCCCGTCGGCCCCGGCTCTCGCTGTCCCTCGTTCCGGCCCCGCGCCGCCAGCTCACCCCCCCTTGTACGCGACTATTCGAAGGAGACTCATGCACGTTCTCATCACCGGCGGAGCCGGATTCCTCGGCACGATGCTCACCCAGGAGCTGCTCGACCAGACCGATGCCGGGCGGCTGGACGTGGGCGGCCGCGGCGGCATCACCGCCATCACCAGCCTCGACATGGCGCCGAGCCGAGTGGATGATGCGCGGGTGCGCTCCGTCGTCGGCGACCTCAACGACCCGGGCGACCTCGCTGACGCCCTCACCGGCGGGGCCGACGTCATCGTCCACCTCGCGGCGGTCCTCTCCGGCGGTTCCGAGCAGGACTTCGACCTCGCGGACCGCGTCAACATCGACGGCACTCGTGCTCTCCTCGACGCCGCTCGCCGTCAGAGCGCCGAGACCGGTGCCGCTGCGCGGTTCGTGTTCACCAGTTCCCTCGCCGTGTTCGGCGGAGACGTGCCCGGCACAGTGCCGGAGCACTGGGCCGCCCAGCCCGAATCCACCTACGGCGCGCACAAGGCGATCGGCGAACTGCTGGTCAACGAGTACGGGCGCAAGGGGTTCGTGGATGCGCGCATCTGCCGCCTCCCCACCATCTCTGTGCGCCCCGGCCGGCCGAACTCGGCCGCGTCCTCGTTCGCCAGCGGCATCATCCGCGAACCGCTGAACGGCGAAGTCGCGCCCCTGCCGGTCCCGCAGGACACGCGCCTGTGGCTGTCCTCCCCGCGTGTTGTGGTGCGCAACCTCGTGCGGGCCATCGCCATCGACGGGGCCGTTCTCGATGAATCCGCGAAGGGGCCATGGCGCGTGATGAACCTGCCGGGCATCACCGTCACGGTCGCCGAGATGCTCACCGCGCTCGAAGCGGTCGCCGGTCCAGAGGCCCGCGCCCTTGTGCGCGACGAACCGGATGCGGCGGTCGCCGCGATCGTCACCAGCTGGCCCGGGGCGTTCGATGTGGAGCGCCTGCGCGGGCTCGGCTTCGAGGCCGACGAGTCCGTCGAGGACATGGTGCGGCAGTACCGCGACGACTTCTGCGCCTGAGAGCGCCGGCGCTTCGACTCCGTGTCCGCGCGCTGAGCCGCGCCTCGCCCGCCGTCACCCGTCGGCGAGGAGGTCCTGGTACTCGGGGTGCCGGTCGATCCACCCGGCCACGAACGGGCAGGCGGGGTTGACGCGGTGTCCGTCGGCGCGGATCGCGTCGAGCGCGGCGCGGACGAGAGCGGATCCCACGCCCTGCCCCTCGAATTCGGGGTCCACCTCGGTATGGGGGATGGTGACGATGCCGCCGGGGGAGAGGCGGTAGTCGGCGAACCCGGCGAGGCGGTCGTCGAGGTGCGCTTCGAAGCGTGAGCGCTGCTGGTTGTCGGTGACGATCGGGGCGGCCATGGGTCCTCCTGGAGGTCGCTGGGCAGGTCCCACTTTAAATGTCGCACCCCTCTTCTAGGCTGGATGCATCACGCCCAGCCAGGGTCCTCGCCGGTCGCGCCGGCCGGGCTCCCGGCGGAGAAGAAGGGGATGAACATGCAGGTCAGGTTCGGGTGGACGCTCGATGGTGCGCCGTGGGCGCCGCGGATTGCGGCGGAGGGTGCGCGTGCGGATCTGACGCTGGGCCCACGCGGTCTGATCGAGCTGCTGCAGGTGCGGTTGGGTCTCGCGCATCCACCGGTGGCGCCGTCGGTGCGGGTCGCGCAGTACCGGTCGGCGATGCAGGTGGCGGACCATCACTGGTTCCGTGAGTCGTTCGCGGTGGATCCGTGGAACACGGCGGCGCATGTGCTGGCGCTGCGGGATGCCGCGATCGAGGCGGGGTGGGACGGTTCTCGTCCCCAGGATCCGTCGGTGCTGCCGCGCCTGGATGCGCTGGCGGCGATCGAAACGCAGATTCAGGTGGGTCCGGACGGTGCGGAGGGGACCACGCTCGTGCCGGGTGCCGCGGATGATCTGCGGGATGTGCTCTTTCATCTGACGGACCTGTCGGCGTCGGCTGCGGCGTGGCCGCTGGGGATCGACGTGATTCGCGTGCAGGAGCCGGTGGCGGAGCTGCCGGGCCTGTTCCCGGAGGTGTTCGCGCAGCTCACAGCGCTGGGAGTCGAGGTGGTGGATGCCGAGGTGGAGACCGAGGGGAATGGGCCGACGGGTGCCGTCACCGGCACGGTCCCGCGCCTGCGGATCATCGAGGCGCCGGAGGAGTTCAGCGCGGCGGAGGCCTGCGCGCGGGTCTTGGCGGATGTCGCTGAAGCGTCGGACGGGGAGGGCCCGTCGGCCGCGGCGGTGCTGGTGGGGGCACCCACGATCCTCCTCGATCATGAACTGGGCCGACGGGGCCTGCCGACCCTCGGCGCGGCGGATGCGTCCCGCAGCCGGCTCACGGGGCAGCTGCTGCCGCTGTTCCTGTCGATCATCCGGCCGCAGCTGGACGTGTACGACCTCGCGGCGTTCCTCGACTTCACCATCACCTGCACGGATGAGGACGGCGCCCTGATGCGGGTGGGGATTCTGCCGGCACCGGTGCGTCGGGCGCTGCTGGGGGCGCTCGAAAAGGAGCCCGGTGTGCAGCCCGCTGCTGCCGCGGGGGCCGCGGGAGCCTCAGCCCCTGCGGCCGGCGATGACGCCGCTGACGCCGACGACATGACCGCGTGGGACCGCGCCATCGCGGGCCTGGAACCGACGCACGCGCAGATCGCGCGGGACCTCACCGCGCTGCTCCAACCGGACGAGGAGGCGTACGGCGGAGGCGGCACCGTCAACACGGACCTGCTGACCGCCCGCCTCACCTGGCTGAACGACCGCCTCACCGCGCTCGGCCGCAGCGACGGCGCACGGGAGGCCGCGCAGCAGATCCGCGGCCACCTCGACCTGTTCACCCGCCTCCTGGATGACACCACGAGCGACCCGACCGGCGGCAGGCGCCCCATCATGGAGAGGGAACTCGCGGACATCGTGGCCGCGTCGGCCCCCAGCACCCGGTCCAGCCTCACCACCCGCACCGCATCCGCCTGGACCGTCCTCACCGACCCGGCGCACCTCGACCCCGCACCCGGCACCCACCTCATCTGGTGGTCCGGGATCGACGACACCCGGCCCACCCCCACCATCTGGGACCCGGCCGAAGCCGCCGAACTCACCCGCGCCGGCGCCCGCATCACCCCCGTGGAACAGGTCGCCGCGCTCCAGGTGGCGGGCCGTCTCACCGCCCTGCGCGCCTACGAGCAGATCACCGTGGTGATCCCGAAGCGCCGCGCCGGGGAGGCCATCGCGATCCACCCGTTGCTGTCTCACCTCGCGCTCGACATCGCCGCCCACGACCGCGAACTCCACGGGCGCGACGTCGACAAGGTCCTCACCCATCCCAACATCCGCACCACCGCCGCGGACCAGGCCCGCGCCCTCCTCGACACCGGCCGCGCCACCCTGCCCGAGCTGCAGATCCCGCAGGCGCCCACCACGCTCGAGCGCACCCTCCCCGGGGGAGGGGAGCACCTGCTGCCGCGTCGGCTCTCCTTCACCCAGATCGACACCCTGCTGTCCGACAACCTCACCTGGGTGCTGAAATACGGGTACGGCATCCGCCGCGGCCACATCGCCGAAGTGCCCGCCGGCAGCCGCATGATCGGCTCCTTCATCCACGCGGTCGTGGAGACCCTGGTGAAGCGCGGATCCGTCGGCCCCCAGCAGGTGCCCACCGAGGACACCATCACCGCCGTGTTCGATGAGCTCGCGCCCCGCTTCGCCAGCCCGCTCACCCTCCCCGGAGCCCGCGCCGAACGCGAGTCCGTACGCCGCAGCACCGTCGACGCGCTGAGCACCCTGTTCGGCACCCTCGCCGAGCAGGACATTGCGATCCGCGGCGTCGAAGAACCGTTCCATGTTCCCCTCGACCTCGCCATCACCCGGCCGGGCGAAACCGCAGAGCACCGCACCTCGGAGCTGATCGGCTCCATCGACCTCAGCGCGCGCGACCGGGGCGGCGACCCCGTCGTGATCGACCTGAAATGGACCCGTGCCGTCCGCTACTACCGCGACCTCGTCACCACCTCCCGCGCGCTGCAGCTCGCCACCTACCTGCACGCCCTCTCCCGCGAAGAGGGCCGCTCACCGGCCGACGGGTACGGCACCGCTGGGTACTTCCTGCTCGAACCCGGTGAGTTCATCAGCGACGACCCCCGTATCGGCGACCTACCGGCCGGGCCCGATACCCACCCGGAACTGTTCGCGAAGATGCGCGCCACCCTCGACCTCGAACTGTCCCGCATCGCTGCTGGTGACATCGGGTCCGACGCCGCCGACCTCGCCATCGCCACCGGACGCATCGGCGACTCCAGCTCGAGGACCCGCAAGGAGCATGCTGATGCCGTCGGCCTGCGGGACGCCGCTGCGGCCGAGGACGGTCGCCTGTTCCACGACCACCGCTTCGACTTCAACGACTTCACGCTGATCACCGGCCTGACGGGGGACTTCACATGAACCGCACACTCATCACCGCGTCCGCCGGCTCCGGCAAGACCTACACCCTTACCGAACGCATCGCCGCGCGCCTCGCCCCCGAGGACGGCAGTGAGGCGGTCAGCCCGTCCGGCATCATCGCCACCACGTTCACCAAACGCGCCGCCGCTGAGATCACCGAACGGCTCCAGCAGAAACTGCTCGACCGCGGCATGGTCGATGAGGCCGGTGAGATCTCCACCGCCCTCATCGGCACCGTCAACTCGGTCGCCGGCCGCATCGTCACGGACTACGCCATCGACACGGGCCTCTCACCCGAGCTGCGGATCCTCGACGAGCACGCCAGCGATGCCGCATTCCAAGCCGCGATCGACACCCGCATCGCCGAAGCGGAGGGCCGGCACATGCCGATGCTGCGCCGCCTGCGCCACAACGGCGACCCCGCCGACGACCGCCCCGCCTACATGCAGACCGAGATCGCGTGGGCAGCGCTCGTCAAACAGGTGGCGGACAGGGCCCGCGCCAACAACCTCACGGCCGCGGAGGTCAGGGCCGCGGCCGACGCCTCCTGGGCTGAGCTCGAAGCGCAGCTGAACCGCATCGCCCCCGTTGCCGACGAGGACGCCCGCGCCGAGTGGATGCGCATGTTCGACACCTGCCTCGACACCGTCCGCGCCGACGCCGCCGCCTGCGAGGACCCCGACGGGCCGCCCAGCCACTGGCCATCCGACGGCGCGAAGCTCAACAAGCGGTCCGTCGCGAACGTCGTCGGGTCCGTGCCGAGCCTGGAGGCGTACCGCCGCCGCATCCTGAAGGACGGCCGCGACCTCGACGCCGTGCCGTGGGCGGCATGGGCGAAGGCCGCCACCGGCAAAGTGCCCGCAGCCGCGGGTGGGAAAGCGCCCGGCACCCGCATCGTCGCCGCGTTCGAACCGCTCACGGCACTGATCACCCCGGTCACATTCGAGGACATCGAGGACGGCCCATCCACGCAGGCGGCCGACGGGGGCCTCTTCTCCAACCCGGCGCTGCGCGACGACCTGCGCGCCCTCGTGGACCTCGTGTTCCACACCGCCGCGGACTCCCTCGACGCCTACCGGGAGCACAAGCGCGCCCTCGGCGTCATGGACTACGTGGACCAGGAAGTCCTCGCCCTCGAGCTCATCACCGACAACCGGCGAGTCCGCGACTCCCTCGCCGCACGGTTCCAGATGCTCGCCGTGGACGAATTTCAGGACACGTCCCCCATCCAGCTCGCGCTGTTCCTCGCCCTCGGGGAGCTCGTGGACCACGTGCTGTGGGTCGGTGACCGCAAACAGTCCATCTACGGGTTCCGCGGCGCCGCCCCCGACCTGATGGAAGCGGCCGTGGACGCCGGCGTGATCGGTGCAGCCAAGCCGCTGCGCTACTCCTACCGGTCCACGCTCGGCCCGCTCAGCGTCTCCAACGCCCTGTTCTCCGCCCTGTTCCACGACCAGCCGCAGGCTGACGTCACCCTCGACGTGCCCGACTCCCGCCAGAACATCCAGCACCTCGGCGGGGCCGAGTTCTGGACGTTCGAGAAGGAAGAGGCATCGCGGATGTCGAACGCGGTTGTCACCGCCGGCATCGCGAATGGTGTCGCGGACCTGCTGGAGCGCACCCCCGAGATCGATGGTGAGGCCGTGCGGCCGCGGAACGTGGCGGTGCTGGTGCGTGCGAACGCGCAGATCCCCGAGCTGGTGGCGGCGCTGGAGCAGCGGGGCGTCCCCGCGACCGGATCCGCCCAGAGCGTGCTCAGCACCCGCGAAGGGCAGGTGCTGCGGGCCGGTCTCGCGTCGCTGCTGGACGCGGAGGACACCCTCGCCCTCATCGAACTGGTGACCCTGCTGCCGGACCATGCCGCGCACACCACCTGGTTCACGGACCTCGGTACCGCCCGCGGGGAGGACGGCCCGGAGGACCGGCCCGGGGCGGGTGATCGTCGTGCCCGCCGTGAGGTGTTCCGCCGCATGCAGGACGACCCGACCCTCGCCGCGCTGGGGCGGCTGCGCACCGCAGCGTCCGGCCTCACCCCGCACGAGCTCATCCTCGCTCTGATCGACGCGCTCGACCTGCCGCAGCGCATCAAATCGTGGACCTCCCCAGACGTCCGCCTGGAGACCCTCGACGTGTTCCGCCGCCTCGCCGCCGACTACGAGGAACGACAGGAAGCGGAGAACGCGCCGCTCAGCATCACCGGGCTCATCGCCCACATCGACGCCGAAGCGGACAACATCGAACCCACCTCCGATGCGGACGCCGTCCTCGTCACCACCGTCCACCAGGCGAAGGGCCTCGGCTGGAAGGTGGTGGTGTCGGTCCTGCCGGATCAGAAGGACCACCGCCGCGATGCGATCACCGTGATCCCGCGCGGCCCGTCCGAGTTCGACGCTCACCATCCCCTGGAGGGTCGACGCCTCCAGTACCTGCCGGAGGTTCCCGGTCTTGGGCTGCTGGAGGACGCCATCGCCGCGAGCGAAGCCGGGAAGCGTGCCGCGGCGGCGGCACGGGAAGAGGCGAAGCGCGTGCAGTACGTGTCACTGACCCGCTCGAAGTTCATCACCGTCCTCACTGCCGCCAGTGACGACCTGACGAAAACAGTGCTGGGCTCCCTCGACGACGCCGTCGACGTCACCCTCACCGGGGACGAGGCAGGGGAGCGGAAGACACCGGCACCGCGGCGGCTCACCGTTCAGGGGCCGACTGGTCCCGACGGGGAGCCCCGGTCAGGGAGTGCAGTGGTGGAGCATCGCGTGTTCACGGACTCCACGGCCCGCGTCGGTGGGGGAGGCGCGGCGCGGTCCGCGATCGCCGCAGCCGACCTCCCGGAACGCCTCGGTCCCGCCCCGGCGCCCCTGCCGGCCCGGATCACCGCCAGCAGCGTCCCCTCGGACGGCGTCGACGCCGATGTCCGCATCGTGGCGAGCCTCGGCGACGCCCTCATCTCCTCGGGTGATGAGCGGTGGGAGCTCGTCGGCGAAGCGGTCCACGCGTACCTCGCCGCGCCGTACGCGCAGCTCGAGCAGGGGCAGCGGGTGGCGCTCGCGGAGCGGGTCCACCACCGGTGGCTGTCCGCGCATCCGCGCGCTGCCGCGAAAGTGACCCCGCACCACTTGATGTCTGCGGGTCAGCGATGGGCGGACTGGTGCGATCGTGAATTTCCCGGCGCCCACACGGCGACGGAGCAGCCGCTCGCGTGGTGGAGCGCCGAGCAGCAGGAGATGGAGGGCTGGATGGATGCCCTGCTCACCCTCCCCGACGGCCGCACGATCGTGGTGGACCACAAGACGTTCCCGAACGAAGAGCCGTCGGCGATCATCCAGCACATCCGGGAGAGTTACCTCGGGCAGATGGCGACCTACGCCCGTGCGCTGGAGGAGACCACGGGGGTGCGGCCGTCGCGGCTCCTGATCCACCTGCCGCTCAGCGGAACCGTCGCCGAGGTGATAGTGCGGTGAGCCAGATGAACGACTCCGGAGGCGCGGCGCCCTCGGTGACGCCTCCTATCAATGAACCGGGCCTCCCGACCGGCGCCACTGTCCGTCCGGCGACGGACGCGGATGTGCACGCCGTTGCCGACGCGTTTCCGGACATGCAGCCGGATCGGTGGCGGGGCGGCGACAACCGCCGCTCCTTCGCTGCCCTCGCCGACGGACACGTGGTCGGACATTGTCGCGGGATCGACAACGTGTTCCACCCCGGCACTCGCACCCTGGTGTTCGAGATCGATGACGCGCACCGCGGCACTGATTTGGAGGATCAGCTGCTCGCCGCACAGATCGCGGTGTCCACGGTCCCGCTGACGGTGAAGCTCACCCGCGACACCCCCGCCATGACCGCGCTCAGCGCACGGCATAGGGGTTTCGCGTACCAGCTCTGCCCGCCGTGGGCGTATGTCGTCGGCCCGGAGATGCGCGCCTGGGCTGCCCGACACATCGCTGCCCACCGGGCCCCCACTGCGGGGGATTCGCAGGCGCTCGCGCAGCTCGAAGCCGAGCACTACGCGGCCCAGCATGCCGCGTGGAACCCGTCGGCCCCCATCGACACGATGCTCGACGCGTTCGCCGATGACCACGACCCGGACGCGCCCGGGTATGACCGCGACCGCAGCGTCGTGATCGAACGGGACGGCAGGGTCGTTGCCGCCGCGCTCGTCTGGCCCGGCAGCAACGCCGTTCCCGACCTCGACCTCACCGGTGAGGCAGAAGAGGGCGGCAGAGAAGTCACGCTCCTGTCCAACCCGTACGACTCACCCGCGGCATGGCGCGACAAAGCAGCCTGCATCGCCGCCGTCGTTGAGCGCTCGGCCGATGGGGACCGCCTGCTGATCGACTCCCACGCCACACAGCGGGGCGAGATCGCGCTGATGGGAAACGTTCCGGGGCTTGACCCCGCGCATGATGACGAATGGACCGCGCTCGTCGCGATCCCCGCCGGAACCGGCGCGAACGCGCAGGTCCGCCCACTGCCCGCGGACGCGCTGCCAGCGGACCTGTCGGCCGCCGGGCTCACCTGGGCGCGGCCCCTGCTCACCTGACCCGTGCCCATCCGGGTCTTGCCCACGGTCCACTAGATTGCTAGTATACTAGTCATGGTGGCGCAGAAGAAGGACCAGCCTGGGGCCGAAGCACCCAGCAAGGACGACCCGAAGAAGCAGTTCAACGTCTACCTGCCGGCGTCACTGATCAAAGAGATCAAGTTCGCCGCCATCGATGACCAGAACTCCCTGTCGTCCTTCGTCGAAAAAGCGATGCGCGACTACCTCACAAGGAGCCGACCATGACCCACCTCAGCCCCATCCGATTCACAGCGGCACCCGCAGCAGTCGCCGACTTCTACACACTGCTCGGCCTGCGTGAATACACTGCCGAAGCATCCGACGGGTGGCGCCCCATGCTCGGCGGCCCCCAGCCCGGCCGGCTCAACATCCATCACGCCGACGAGGCTCGCGGTGACGCCCACCTCCATGCCGTCGACCTGCACCTCGACACCGACGAGGGTGAATCGCTCGAAGCGCTGCACCGGGCACTGCAGGACGCCGGGCATGAGCCCGGCCCCATCATTGACGAAACCTTCGGCCGGTTCTTCCGCGCCGTCGATCCCGACGGGTACACCGTGCAGGTCAACGACACCGACCACGAACTCCAGTCCCGCCAGTACACCCTCGGCCAGTAGGCGCCGCTGTCGAAGCCTGGCCCCTCGGCTCAGCAGTGCCCAAGTCGCAGCCCAGGCGGGCCTGCGTTCACTGCAGCGGGATCTCGCCCGTCTCGCCGTCCCCGCGCGGACCGACGATGCGGCGCTCGTCCTCGCTGATCGGCACGTCGTTGATGCTGGCTTCGCGGCGCTCCATGAACCCGTCGGCGTTGAACTGCCAGTTCTCGTTGCCGTAGGAGCGCCACCACTGGCCGTCCGCGTCATGCCACTCGTACTGGAAACGGACGGCGATGCGGTTCTCCGTGAATGCCCACAGGGACTTGCGCAGCGCGTACTCCTGCTCCTTCTCCCACTTCCGGGTCAGGAACTCCACGATGGCCTCGCGTCCGGTGATGAACTCGTCCCGGTTCCGCCACTGCGAATCCGGGGTGTAGGCGAGAGCGACCTTGTGCGGGTCGCGCGTGTTCCACGCATCCTCCGCGGCCTGGACCTTCTTCGCGGCCGTCTCGGCGGTGAACGGCGGCAGCGGCGGCTTCTGATCGGACATGACTGCTCCTCCTCGAACATTCGTGAGCGTCGCCCGCGGCCTGCGCCGCGGGTCACCCCGAGTGTCCCGAGTTCACCTGGGCACCACCTGCCCGGCGCCCCTGCTTCCCCGCCCAGCGCAAGAAGCTTCAGCAGAACGAGGCACGTCTGGCGCGCCTCGTGCGTGCGGCATTCTGCTCAATTTCGACCGGGGAGGGGCATGCGACCACGCACCCGCCACCCGCAGACCGTAGGCTGGAAGGATGGCTGAGAACCCTGCCCTGCCCGTGATCGACCACACGCACCTGCAGCGGCGCTTCGGCGACACGGTGCTGGAGCGCGCGGAAGGACTGATCCGCCGCGGCCAGGTCCTCCACGCCGACTGGTCGCCGGAGAACGGCTCCATCGACGCCATGGTCCAGGGGACCGATCCTCAGCCCTACAGCCAGACCATCAAACTGCGCCGCGCCGCCGGCGACCCTTCCCGCTGGAGCGTCACACTCGCGCACTGCAGCTGCCCCGTCCGCCTCGACTGCAAGCACAGTGCGGCGGTCCTCCTCGACATCGCCCGCGACGCCGCCGCCCTCGCTGCCGCTGACCGCCTCCGCGGCGGATCCGCCGACACCACAACCGGCACCCGCCCCGCCGGCACCACCCGGCACGACGGGCGCACCGAACACGCTGGGCACGTCGATCACCCGGAGCACGCTGAGCGACCCGCCACCCCGGAGTGGCGCACCGCCCTGTCCTCCCTGCTGCGGGACGAGCCGCGCGAGCAGGAGCAGCCGACCCCACTGGCAATCGGCTTCGAGCTCGATGCCGAGAAGATCGACAAGCGCCCCTTCGAATGGGGGCAGGAGCCGGCCGCAGCGGAGCACATCGCCGCTGGCAAGCCCCTGTTCGTCAAGATTCGGCCGCTGCAGGCCGGCAAGCGCAACAACTGGGTGCGCTCCGGGCTGTCCTGGCGCACCTTCGAGTTCCGGATGCGCAGCCTCGGCTACGTCCCCGAGCAGGCCGATGCGCTCCACCGCATCTTCGCCGCCGCCGAATCCGAGCGCTCCCACGTGTCCGGCACCGTGGAGCACCTGTGGCTGAACTCCATCAACACCGACATGCTGTGGGAGGCGCTGCACCGCGCGCGCGAAGCGGGCGTGGCGTTCGTGGGCCTCGGGTCGGTGAAGGACGTGGAGCTCGCGGACCGCGCCGCCGTGGACCTGCGGCTCTCCCGCCCCGGCGAGGAGGGGGCCGACGGGTCCGCCGCGCGCGACGAATCCGGCGACCTCGCGCTGCGTCCCGTGCTCACCATGGACGGTGAGGAGATGGAGATCGGCCGAGCCCTCGGCGCTCACGGTGCTGTAGCGATCACGCACATGACGCCGGCGAAGCAGCCGAAGTTCTCCATCCGGATCGGCGGGATGAACGAGCCGATGCCCACCCAGCTGCAGAACCTTCTCGCGCGCCCGGAACCTCTGGTGATCCCGGCGGAGGACCGTGACATGTTCCTGCTGGAGGCGTACCCGCGGCTGCAGCGCACCGTTCCCGTCACCACGCGGGACGAGTCGATCCAGCTGCCGCAGATCCGGCCGGCGACCCTGGAGCTGACCGCCTCGTACGGGAAGGAGGACTCCCTCAACCTGGACTGGGCGTGGCGTTACCACGACCCGGAGCGGATTCTGCCGATGAACCAGCAGGTGGGGGCGCGCCGCACCATCGAGCATGAGGATGCGGTGCTGGCTCAGGTGCGGATGCTGTGGCCCACCGCCGGCGGCACTGCCACGGAGCGTCTGCATGGCGTGGACACCGCCGAGTTCACCACCACGGTCCTCGACCAGCTGATGGAGATGGACTTCGTTGAGGTGCGGATCACCGGCACCCGCCACGCCTACCGGGAGCTCGACGACGCCCCGCATGTGCGCGTCACGCAGACCGAGTCACCGGGGAAGAACGACTGGTTCGATCTCGGCTTCCACATCACCATCGACGGCCGTGAGATCCCGTTCCCCACCCTGTTCGTGGCGCTGGCGAAGGGCCAGTCGAAGGTGCTGATGCCGGACAAGACGTTCTTCTCCCTGGAGCGGCCCGAATTCGATGCGCTGCGCGAACTCATCCAGTCCGGTGAGCAGATGCAGGAGTGGGAGCCGGATGTTCAGCGGATCTCCCGCTACCAGATGGACCTCTGGGATGACATCGAAGCGGTCGCGCAGGAGGCGGAGACGGCGGCGACCTGGGATGCGGCCGTCGGCCGGCTGCGCACCCTCACGGACCTGGAGGACGTGCCTGCCCCCGACGGGCTGAACGCGCAGCTGCGGCCGTACCAGCGTGACGGGCTGACCTGGCTGGCCTTCCTGTGGCGGCACGGCCTCGGCGGCATCCTCGCCGACGACATGGGGCTCGGCAAGACCCTGCAGGCGCTCGCCCTCATCGCCCACGCGCGCGAGCGGCAGGCTGCCGGTGACGAACCCGTCGGCGGCGCGGGCCCCGTCGGCGCGCCCAGCGGGGGCGGGGCCGACGGGTCCGCGCATTCCCCGGGTGCCGCCTCCCGCCCGTTCCTCGTGGTCGCCCCCAGTTCGGTGCTCGGGGTGTGGCAGGAGGAGGCGGCGCGCTTCACGCCGGGTCTGCGGGTCGGTGTCATCGACCAGACGCGCCGCGCCCGCGGCACCTGGGTGGAGGACGAGGCCGACGGCTTCGACATCCTCATCACGAGCTACACGATCCTGCGGATCGACGCCGATGACTTCGCCCGCCTCGACTATGACGGCGTGATCTTCGACGAGGCGCAGTTCGTGAAGAACCGCGCCTCGCGCGTCCACCAAGCGGCGGCGCGGCTGCAGGCGCCGTTCCGCCTCGCGATCACCGGCACCCCGATGGAGAACTCGCTCGCCGACCTGTGGTCTCTGCTGTCGCTGACGGCGACGGGCCTGTTTCCGTCCCCGATCACGTTCCGGGAGCAGTTCACGAAGCCGATCGAGTCGGGGGAGCATCCGGAGCGGATGGATGTGCTGCGCCGACGGATCCGGCCCTTCATGCTGCGCCGCACGAAGGAATTGGTGGCGAAGGATCTGCCGGCCAAGCAGGAGCAGGTGCTGAGTGTGGAGCTGGAGAAGCAGCATCGGAAGCTGTACGACTCGGTTCTGCAGCGGGAGCGCAAGAAGGTGCTCGGGCTGCTGGATGACATCGACAAGAACCGGTTCATCGTGTTCCGGTCGCTGACGCTGCTGCGGATGTTGGCGCTGGACCCGGGGATCGTGGATGAGACGGAGCATGAGGGCGTGGAGTCCTCGAAGCTGAATTCGCTGTTCGAGCATCTGGAGGAGGTGCTGTCGGAGGGGCACCGGGTGCTGGTGTTCAGCCAGTTCACGTCGTTCCTGCGGCGCGTGGCCGGCCAGTTGGAGCAGCGTGGGGTCGCGTTCTCGTATTTGGATGGGTCCACCCGCAACCGCGGTGGTGTGATCGAGGAGTTCCGTGAGGGCGCGAACCCGGTGTTCCTGATTTCGTTGAAGGCGGGCGGTTTCGGATTGACGCTGACGGAGGCGGACTACGTGTTCCTGCTGGATCCGTGGTGGAACCCGGCGGCGGAGGCGCAGGCGGTGGACCGTGCGCACCGCATCGGGCAGCAGCGCAACGTGATGGTGTACCGGATGGTTGCGCAGGACACGATCGAGGAGAAGGTGCTGCAGCTGCAGCAGAAGAAGGCGGCATTGTTCTCCTCCCTGACCGACGGCGGCGATGCCTTCGCCGAGACCCTCAGCGCTGACGACATCCGCGGCCTGCTGGAGGGCTGAGCCGGGGGACCCTGCCGCCGCTACAGTTGAGCGATGAGCATCCCCGAGGACCACGGACCTCTCTACGCGGTCGTCACCTCCGACGACCGCGAGCACCTGGCGCGGCTGCTCGCCTCGTTCCCGGACTATGCACGGCGCGTCGGCGGCCTGCGGGCTGACGGAACCGTCGACGGCGACTCCGCCGCACGCGACGTGCTGGAGACCCTGCCGCCGGGGGTGGATGCGACGGCGAAGAATCTGCGCGGCCTCTGGGGGTCGGCACCCGTCGGCCCCTCCGTGCATCCCGACCGGGAAGCCTTCGCCGGGCGCCCCACTCCCTCCACTCACCCGGCCGCGGGCCCGCCCGGCATGGGCCTGATCGCCGTGGCCGACGTGATCCGCGGCTGGCCCACCGACTCCACCGCGTTCATCGGGATCCTGTTCGTGCACGGTGAGCAGCAGGGCCGCGGCCTCGGTGCCGCGTTCTACCGGCGCGTGGAGAAGGAGATCTCCCGCTGGGCCGAGATCGACCGGATCGAGCTGCGGATCGTGGAGACGAACGCGGACGCCGCAGAGCCGTTCTGGCGGCGCATGGGCTTCGAGCCGACGGGGGAGACCAGCCCGTTCGAGCGAGGCGAACCAGGCGAGGCGGGGCATGTGAGCAGCACGTCGGCCCGCTGGGCGAAGGACCTGCCCCGCCGCTGATTGTCGTCAGGAACCAGGAACGTCGGCTGGGGAGTGTCGGAGCAGGCCCGGGACACCATCGAAAGCCCGGTCCGCCGAAACTATTTCATTGAATCCAGCGAGGAAAGCTGTTGCCGCGTGGACGGCATCGCGGCCCCCAATTCGGCCAGCCGACGACAGCTCAACTGACTTGCGAAGAACTGCCTGGTCGAACGAATGCCAGAGCACAAGTCTGTCAACGATGCGGAGCTCCTGAGCTGCCTGAGAGCCGCCCACACGGCGCATACGGTGGAACAGGAACTCCTGCCCCGCCTCAACGCTTGCGTGCAGGGTGACACGGCTTTCGCCTGCCGCCCCTAACAGTAGGCGGCTCGGTTCGCGCATCGGATGAGGGCCTCCGACAGCATGGAGGAGCACTGTTGAGTCGATGAAAAGCGAGGTCACCAGCGATCCGCCTTCGCGATGAGCTCTGCGTCCATCTCGTCGCGGACGCTTTCGACCTCGCCTGCAGCCACAGGAGGCTCGGAGTCATCATTACTGGCGGTCAGAGCGAGCAGTTCGCGCGCTGCCTGTGCGCGCACTTCCACCGCATCCGTTGCGAATGATGCGTCGATGGCGTCGCGGACCACCGCGGACACAGAAGTTCCCTGCTCGGCGGCGCGCTCACGGAGCTGATCGAGCCGCCGCGAATCGAGAAGCAGTTGAAGACGGTGTTCCATAACGCTCATAGCCAGATCATACACATGCTCATGCTCATATGTGTTCGAGCTGATGGTCGCAGATCCGCCACAACGCTCCGTCACAGGCAGAAACATGGCCCCTCATTGCGTTCTCTAAGCGGCTTATGGTGAGGGGCATGACTCACAGCGACCCCTTCGACATTCCCCTGTCCGAACTGCGCCAGCGCCGCAGCATGAAATGGTCTGCGGTCGATGCCGACGTGCTCCCGCTGTGGATCGCTGAAATGGACGTGCGCCTGCCCGAACCGGTCCGCAGCGCCCTCCACCGCGCCATCGACCTCGGCGACACCGGCTACCCCGGTTCCCTGCCCGGCTTCGCCGCTTCGTTCGCCGATTTCGCGCACCGCACCTGGGGCTGGGACATCGACCCGGGCCTGTGCCGCGGATTCCCTGACCTCGCGGCGTCCGGCCAGGCGCTGCTGCGCCACTTCGCCGGCGACGACGCCCGCGCCGTCATCACCCCGCCGGTGTACAACAACTTCTTCGCCTGGCTGCGCGCCGCCGGCATCACCGGGGTGGAGGTCCCCGTCGGCCCCGACGGCGCCCAGGACCTCGACGGCATCGAAGCCGCGTTCGCCGACGGCGTGCGGGTCGCCCTCATCTCCAACCCGCACAACCCCCTCGGCCGCATCTGGACCGACGCGGAACTGGAGCGCCTCGCCGACCTCGCCGCCCGCTACGACGCGTTCGTGATCGCCGACGAGATCCACGCGCCCGTCGTCCACCCCGGCCGCGCCTTCCGGCCCTTCCTCACCATCAGCGACGACGCCCGACGACGCGGCGTCGCCCTCCACTCGGCATCGAAGGGCTTCAACATCGCCGGCCTGAAGTCCTCCCTCCTCATCACCGCGGCCGACGGGCCCCACCTGCCCGACGAGCTCGACGGCTTCGCCGCCGTCGGCCACCTGGGCGCCCTCGCCAGCGAAGTCGCGTTCTCGCCTGCGTGTGATGACTGGTTCCAGACCGTCCGCGAGGGCATCGCCGCGCGCACCGCGCATGTGGCCACGCGCGTCACTGAGGAGATCCCGGGCGCCCGCGCGGACGTGCCGGAGGCGAGCTACCTGGTGTGGGCGGACCTGCGCGAGCCCCTGGCTGCGGACCTTGCGGAGGGCCGACGCGCCGGTGACGTGATCCGTGAGCGCGGCCGTGTGCAGTTCGCGGACGGTGAGGACTATGGGCGTGAGGGCCGCGGGTTCGTGCGGATCAACTGCGGGACGTCCTGGGAGGTGCTGGACGAGGCGATCGACCGGCTCGTCGCTGCGTGCCGCGGTGGCCGTTCCGCTGACTCCGCTCGTGTCGGCGCGGCCTCTCCTGCCGGCGCCGCAGCGGCCACCGTCGCCGCGCGCCGCTGACCGGGGCCCGATCCGTCGTCCGATTCGGGATCCGGAGCGCGAAGAAGCCCGAATGCGCAGAAGGATCGGCTCAGCGCGCGGCCGGCTCCGCGGCGGTCACCTCACGGTCCTTGATCGCGCCGTAGAGGGCCACGAGCAGGGCGATGAGGCCGCCGGTGATGAGCATGTGGCCGAGGCCCGCGATGCCGGGGATGGCGGCAGTGGTCATCTCCTCCGTCTTGCCCTGCAGGGTGAGAATTCCGCGGATCACCATCATGACGCTGGTGAGGAGGACACCGGCGTTGTACACCCAGAAGAACACGGTGAACGAGCGCCGGCCGGACAGGCGCAGAGAGGCGTCCAGGGCGATCATGATCAGCGCCATCAGCAGGCCGAGGGCCAGCAGGTGGGTGTGCACGGTGGAAAGCTGGGACTTGACGCCGACGGCGTCGATCGACTTCGTGTACTCGCGGTAGAACAGGCCCGAGACCAGGCCGAGGATCGTGTACATGACTGCGGCAGCGTAGTTCTTCATCATGTCCCTCAGACTATGCGCGCGCCTGCGGGGGCAGATCAATCGAACGGTTGAACCCGTCGGCCCCGCGCCGCCGGTGCGCGTCCCGCCGCAGCCGGGCGTGCTGACGCTCCCGCCGTACACTGGCCGCATGCCCCACGCCACCGCACCCGCTCCCGCCCCCGAGCATCTGCCGCGCTTCCTTCCCGCCCCCACCGCGAGGGACCACAAGTACACGCGCGGCGTCCTCACCGTCGCCACCGGCTCCGCGCAGTTCCCCGGCGCGGCCCTGATCGGCACGGAGGCCGCGGCCCGGGTCGGCATCGGCATGGTGCGGTACGTCGGCGCGGAGTCCGTGGGCCGCCTTGTCCTGGCCCGCACTCCCGAGGTCGTCCTCGGCGAGGGCCGCTCGCAGGCCGTGGTCGCCGGGTCGGGGTGGGCCGTCCCGGCCGACGGAGCCGGGGAGCCCGAGGGACCCGCTGCACCCGACGGGTTCGAGACCGTTCTCGAGGCGTCCGGCCGCATCCCGCGCCCGGGTGAGGCGTCGAAGCCGCGGCCGCTGCCGCTGGTGCTGGACGCCGGCGCGATTCCCGCGATCGCCGGTGATGACCGCGTGGGCGACTGGGCGACTGTTCTCACCCCGCACGCCGGTGAAGCCGCGGACCTCCTCAGCGCGCTGCTGGATGCTGGCACGATCACCATGGAGCAGCTGACCGGCGCGGGCCTGTCACCGGTGTGCGCAGGCGCCGGCCCGGGCGACACCGCCCCAGGCGACTCACGCCCGGATCGCACCGCCGCGGACGGGACCGATACCGCCCCGATCACCGTGCCCCGCGCCGAGGTTGAGTCAGAGCCGCAGGCAGCGGCCGCGCTCCTCGCCGAAGCGACCGGCTCCACCGTGGTCCTCAAGGGCCACACCACGCACATCGCGACCCCGGAGCACGACGGCCCGATGGACTCCGCATTCACCGTCACCGCGCCCACCACGCGGCTTGCCACGGCCGGGTCGGGCGATGTGCTCGCGGCGATCATCGGCGCTCTGCTCGCGCTGAACGCGGCCGAGATCCAGGAGGCGCGCGCCTACTTCGCGCCGGCGGCGCAGGAGATCATCGCGATGATCGCCGCCGCGGGCGTGGAGCTGCACGGCCTGGCGGCGCTGCGGGCGTCGCAGGCACTCGCGGGAGGGGCAGCGCCGAACGGGCGGGCCGACGGGGACGCCCCCGCCGAACTCCCCTCCGCCGGAGCACCGATCCTTGCCGCGGACATCACCCGGTTCGTCCCGCAGGTCGTCGCCGAGAACACCCGTGCCTGACCCGGACCCCCGCGACACGCCCGGCCCGGCGGAACCGCCCGCGCCCACCTCGGCGGTGGACCGGCTCGCGCCCGAACCGACCTCGGTCGCGGACCTGCTCGCCGAAGCGCGTGCGGCCCAGCGCGCGGCCGGCATCCGTCGGCCCACCGCGGCTGAGCTGCCCGCGCTCCTTACCGACGGCGCCCACCTCATCGACATCCGCACCCCGTGGACCCGTGACACCGAGGGGCACGTTCCCGGCGGGATCGTGGTGGAGCACACCGTGCTGCTGTGGCGGCTCGACCCCGCGAGCCCGAACCGGATGGCGGGCGGTCCCGGCCCGGACGACCTCGTCATCGTCATGTGCAACGAGGGCTACCAGTCCACCCTCACCGCGGAGGCGCTGCGCCGCCTCGGGTTCTCCCGCGCCACTGACCTGGCAGACGGGTTCCGCGGGTATGCCGCCGCCGGACTGCCCATCGCGGCGCACCCGACCCGCTACGTGACCTGACCTGCGGCTCATTCCCGGCCGGCCGCGTGACCTGACCGGCGCTGCCGGCGCGGCGTTCGACACACCGCCCGCCGACCGCCCCGCCCGCAGCTGTGCGGCTGAGGGGACTGACGGGGGAATGCCGGGGTGCGGCCTGTAGTGTTGCCTCATCTTCCCGCATCCGCCGAGCGGGCCCCGCCGTGGGTCCCGCCGGGTGCAGTCGGCGAAAGGAACCCTATGGGCGGCACACTCTCAGTGCAGTTCGAAGTCATCACCCTCGCGGTGCTGGTCGCAATCCTGGTGGTGGACCTGATCCTCGTGGTGAAGCGTCCGCACATCCCCTCGGTCAAGGAATGCCTCGGCTGGGTGGGGTTCTACGTGGCGCTCGCGCTGGTGTTCGCCGCTGTCCTGTTCTTCTTCGCCGGTGGCCAGATCGCCGGCGAGTTCGTGGCCGGTTGGCTCACCGAATACTCGCTGAGCGTGGACAACCTGTTCGTGTTCCTGGTGATCATGTCGCGCTTCGCGGTGCCGAAGAAGTACCAGCAGGAAGTGCTGATGGTGGGCATCATCATCGCGCTGATCGCCCGCGCCCTGTTCATCCTCGTAGGCGCCGCGGTGATCGACCGCTTCGCCGGCGTGTTCTACCTGTTCGCGATCTTCCTGCTGTGGACCGCGTGGCAGCAGGTCAAGGGTGAGGACGATGAGGACGACGGCGAGTCGTTCATCATGCGCTCCCTGAAGAAGCTCATCCCCGTCTCCAACGACTACGACGGTAACAAGCTGCGCACCGTGGAGAACGGCAAGAAGGTCTTCACCCCGATGCTGCTGGTGTTCCTCGTGATCGGCCTGACGGACGTCATGTTCGCCGTGGACTCCATCCCCGCGATCTTCGGCATCACGCAGAGCGCGTTCATCGTGTTCACCGCGAACCTCTTCGCCCTGATGGGTCTGCGCCAGCTGTACTTCCTGCTGGGCGGCCTGATGGACCGCCTGGTGTACCTGCACTACGGCCTCGCGGCGATCCTCGCGTTCATCGGCGTCAAACTGCTCATCCACGCGGCGCACGAAGCGCCGTTCTGGTCGGAGAGCTCCGGCTTCGGTCGCTTCGTCCATTCGATCCCGGAGATCCCGATCTGGCTGTCGCTCTCCGTCATCATCGGCTCCATGGCCATCGCCACCATCGCGTCTCTCGTGCGCGCACCCCAGGTGGCATCGGCGGGTCGCGACGAGGACGACGACACCCCGACCGCGTGATCTGAGCGACGTTCCGGGACCCTCCCACGGCTGGCGGGGCGGGCGAGGACAGGCTCACTAGCCTGGCCAGGCGGGTCACGGACGCATAACGTCCGAGGCATGAACGCCTCATCGTCCCGTCCTGCTTCCACGTCTCCGGCGTCGAAGCCGGCCCGCGCGGTCCCGTCGGCCTCCTGCCTCAACCAGCTGCGCACCATCGCCGGCGGCGTGCTCGCCATGGCGGTCACGTACGGCATCGGCGCCCTGGTGGGCGTGGCCGTCTGATCGGCCGACGGTTGCCCCGCGCCCATCGGCCCTGCGCCGCGCGGACCCTGCCGCGCCACCGCTGTGCTCAGTCGGTGTGCTGGGAGGGTGCGTAGCCGCGTGCCTGCACGGTGAACATGTCGTAGTACTGGCCCCGCGCAGCCATCAGCTCGCGGTGCGTTCCCTGCTCCACCACGCGGCCGTGGTCGAGCACCACAACGCGATCGGCGGCGGAGACGGTGGAGAAGCGGTGCGTGATCAGGAGGGTGATGCCGCCGGCGGCGCGGGTCTCCTCCGCGGCCGCGGCGTACTTCCTGAAGAGTCGGTCCTCCGTCTCGGGGTCGAGGGCGGAGGTCGGTTCGTCGAGGATGCGCAGCAGGGGAGCGGTGCGCATCATGCCGCGGGCGATGGCGAGGCGCTGCCACTGCCCGCCGGACAGGCCCACACCGTCGGGCCAGGATGTGCCGAGCTGCGTGTCGAGGCCGTGCGGCAGGGCGGTGAGGACGTCGGTCGCCGACGCCCTCTCCAGGGCCCGCATCGCAGAGTCTGCGCTGTCGTCCCCGCCGAGGTCGCCGACGGTGATCGTCTCCCGCGCCGTCGCTTCGATGTTCGCGTGGTCCTGGAACGCGCCCGCGCACTGTGCCCTCCATGCCGCGAGGTCCATGTCCGCGAGCGGGACCCCTTCCACGTCGATGCTGCCGCTGTCGAGGTCGTGCAGGCCGAGCAGCAGTTCCACCAGGGTGGTTTTGCCCGCTCCGTTCTCGCCGACGAGCGCGATCGTGGACCCGGCGGGCAGGTCGAGTGTCAGGTCATCGAACACGGGGGAGGACGCCCCCGGGTGGGTGAAGGACACGTTCCGCAGACGGATCCCGTCGGCCAGGCCGGCCGGCGGCAGCGCGGTGCCCGCGTGCGCCTCCGCCTGCCCGCGCGCGTAGTCCTCGAGCCAGAGGTAGCGGGCAACGGAGCGCGCGCAGTCGTCGAGGGTGGTGATGGCGGTGCGCACACCGCCTGCGGCCTGCTGCAGGCCGGACAGGCTGGTCAGCGCCACCGTCATCGCGCCGAGGCTGACCGTTCCCGCGACGGCGTCCATGCCCATCCAGACGAGGACGCCGACGGCTGCCGCGAGGTAGATCAGCTCCATCGCGAGCGTCAGTGCGGACGTGCGGGCGGTGCCGCGCAGCAGGACGCTCTGCCAGCGCTGTGCAGCGGCCCGCAGTTCGGCCCGGAGGAACCCGCGGGCGCCGAAGGTTCGGGCCTCACTGCCGCCGGGGCGGCTCGCGGCGATGTCCATGAGCGCACCGAGCCGCTTGGAGTCGTCGGCGGCGGCCTCTTCGTGCTTCTGGCTGATGGAGGAGATGCGGCTGGTGATGAACAGCTGCGGGACCACGGCGAGGACCACGAGGATGAGGCGCCAGTCGGCGGTGACGGCGACGGCGACGGTGGCGATGGGGGCGAGCAGCCACCGCAGGGCGTTGAGCACCATGTTGTAGGTGCCGCCGATGCCGCCGGCGAGGTCCCGCAGCAGCTGCACCTTCGCGGACATCGTCGGGTCGTGCAGGTGCGCGGTGGTGGGGATGGAGGCGAGCAGCCGCGCGGTGCGGCCCTCGAAGCGGGCGGTGAGGCCCGCCATCAGGCTGACCCGGTGGGTGATGCCGATGAACGTCAGCAGCATGCCGGCGCCCGTCTCCAGGGCCAGCAGCGTACCGCCGGCGATCGCGAAGGACCATGTACCGGTGGCGATGCCGGTAACGATGAGGGCGAAGAACACCGGCTGCAGGGCCTCGGCGAGACGGAGCAGAAGCTCCAGCAGCGCCAACAGGCTGGAGCGGGGGCTGAGCGCCCACGCCTCGCGCAGGGCGAAGCGGACGGCGGTGATCCGGGAGCCCTTCGCGACGGGCTCAGGCGTCGTCGTCATCGTGTCCACCTGCTTCCTGGAACCGCTGGGCCTGGGTGGTGAACATGCGGGCGTAGGCGCCGCCGGCGGCCATCAGCTCGTCGTGCGTGCCGTCCTCGGTGATGCGGCCGGCGTCGAGGACCACGATGCGGTCGGCGCGGCGCACCGATGAGAGGCGGTGGGAGACGAGCAGTGTGGTGGCGCCGCGGGTGACGCGCAGGAAGTCATCGAAGATCTCCGCTTCGGCGCGCACATCCAGCGCGGAGGTGGGCTCGTCGAGGACGAGCACCTGCGCGCCGGCGTCCACGGCTGCGAGGGCGCGGGCGAGCGCCACCCGCTGCCACTGGCCCCCGGACATCGACGTTCCGCCCTCGAATCCCGGGGCGAGGATCGTGCCGAGGCCGTCGTCATCAGTGGTCAGGCGGTGCAACAGGTCCGTGCCGCCGGCGCGCCGCACCTGCTCGGCGACCTGTTCGTCGTCGGCGGGGCGGCCGAGCGTCACGTTGGCGCGGACATCCAGGGGGTAGCGGGAGAACTCCTGGAAGATCACGGCAGCCGTCGGCCTGCCCTCCGCGGCGGGCGTGAGCGGCCGCCCGCCCACCTCGATCGTGCCGGCGGAGGGGCGCTCCAGCCCGGCGATGAGGGACATGAGGGTGGATTTGCCGGCGCCGTTCACTCCCACCACGCCGACGCTCTGACCTGCGGGGATGCTGAGGCTGAGGTTGTGGAGGGTGTCGGTGTCGCGGCCGGGGTAGCGGAACGCGAGGTCGCGGATCTCGATGCCGGCGCCCGGGGCCGACGGGGGCAGCGCGTCCGTCGGCGCCCCAGCGGTCGGCTGGACGGTGCCGGCGGCGGGATGGGAGGGACCGGCGACGAGGCGGGAGGCGCGGGCGAGATCGTCGATGCGGCGCTGCAGGCGACCCGACACGATCATGTGCAGGTGCGGGTCGCCGATCGGCCCTACGAGTGCCACGAGGGACACGGCCGCGACCACGAGCGCGGCTATCTGCCCGGGGCTGATGCGGCCCGCGGTGGCGTCAGCGATGATCAGGGCGATGGTGCCGAGCAGCGCCACGAGGCCGAGCAGCATGGCAAGGACCTGTGGGCGGCGCAGACTCATCCCCTGCGAGCTCTCCCGCAGGGAGTTCTCCGACCCGGCGAGGTGCGGAGTGATCCACGGCAGCAGGCCGAACAGCCGCACTTCCTTCGCGGCGGCGGGCCCGGTGGCGAGGTCGAAGAAGTAGCGGGTGCGGCGCTTCGCCGGGCCCGGCGGCTTCGTCCGCGCCGCCATGAGCCGGCTCAGGTGCTGCAGCATCACGACCGCGACGATCTGGAACACCACCAGGAGGATCAGCGCCGCCCACACGTTCCACAGGCCGATGACGATGACCGGGGCGAGCGCCGAGACGCGCATGGTGACCGTGGTGACGGTGGATTCGGTGCCGAGGAGGATCTGCCAGCCCCGCAGTTCGGACGCCACCGACTGCGCCTCCTCGGACAGTTCCGGGGTGTCGAGGTGGCGCAGCGTGTCCGGGGTGAGGACGGCGGCGGCGAAGTCGTCGGAGCGGCGGACCTGCACAGCCCGGTCCAGTGCCTTCGCGCCGATGTCGGTGGCCGCTCCCAGGAGCGGGGCGGCGAGGAGGGCGCCGCCGAGCACGATCAGCGCGGTCACCATGCTGGGGTGGTCGGCGGCGGCGAGCGCTGTGACGACCCAGCCGATGGACAGCAGCCGCGCGGCCTCCAGCACCATCTGCGCCACGATGAGGACGCCGACCAGAGCCGACAGCGCCGGGCTCGACTCCACAAGGAGGCGCACCTGCCGCACACGGTCCAGCAGCTGCTGGCGCTGCGCCTCACCGGTGCTGAGCGCGGCGTCCGTGGGTGGGATGCGCAGCAGCGGCGCGGCGGGGGAGGACATGCCGCCAAGCATAGTGCTGTTCGTGACGGGGCGCCCCCGTTTTTCCGCAGGTCGCGCGGCCTTATTCTGGGGTGGCCCTCAGTACTCGCCCATTCTGCAGAGGAGCCCCGTGAGCACTGCCGCCCCTTCCGGCCTGCGCCGCCAGGTCACCCTTCCCGAACTCATCGCCTACGGCCTGGTGTTCATCGGACCGGCGGCTGCCGTCGGCGTCTTCGGTCCGCTCGACGCCAAGAGCCACGGCGTAGTCCCGATCGTCTACCTCGTTGCGACCATCGCGATGGCGTTCACCGCCGCTTCCTATGTGCTGATGAGCCGAGAGGTGCCCAGCGCCGGGTCCGTCTACGCCTATGCGCGAGCCGGCATCGGGCCGCGGGCAGGGTTCTTCACCGGCTGGATCGTCATGCTCGATTATCTGCTGATCCCGTCGGTCGCCTACCTGTTCACCGGCATCGCCATGAACTCCCTGGTCCCGGTTGTGCCGGTGTGGGTGTGGACCGCCGGTGCGGTTGCGCTGACCACTGCGATGAACCTCGCTGGATCCAAGATCGCCGCCCGCGCCGCCACCATTGTGGTGGTCGCTGAGGTGATCGTGCTGGGGCTCGTGCTGATCGTCGGCGTGTGGCACTTGGCGACTGTTGGTCCGTCGCGCGGCTGGCTCACCCCATTGACCGGTATCGGAGTCTTCTCCTGGCAGGCGGTGTTCGCGGCAGTGTCCGTCGCCGTGCTCTCCTATTTGGGGTTCGACGCGATCGCCACGTTCGCCGAGGAGACCGTCGGCTCCTCCCGCGTCGTCGGCCGCGCGACCCTGGTCTGCCTCGTCCTCGCCGGCGCCCTGTTCATCCTGCAGACCTACATCGGAGCCCTCCTGATGGAGCCGACCCCCGCGGAACTCGCCGCGAACCCCGAACTGCAGGGCCCCGCCTACTACACGGCGGTGGGGGAGCAGCTGTCTCCTATCCTGCACACTCTGCTCGCGGTGGCGAAGGGCATCGGCGCCGCATTCTCCGCGATGGTGGGCCAGGCGGCGGCGTCGCGAATCCTGCTCGGCATGGGGCGCACCGGAGCCCTGCCCTCGGCTCTGACGCGGGTCTCGGAGCGGACAGGCGTGCCGATGCGCGGCATCCTCTTCGCGGCGACCGCGAACGTTGCGCTCGCGGTGTGGGCCGCCACGCGGGCCGACGGGCTCGACCTCCTCGTCTCCATTGTGGACGTGGGCGCCCTGGTCGCTTTCACTCTGCTGCACGCTTCAGTGATCGGCTGGTTCTGGGCCGGCCGGCGCCACGCCGCGGGTGCAGCGCCCGTGGCGCGCTCCGTGCTGCGGCACCTGATCCTGCCGCTGATCGGCGCGGCGATCCTCATCGCGGTGCTGGTGAACGCCTCCACGATCGCGCTGATTGTGGGCGCGGTGTGGACGGTCGTCGGCGTGGTCGTGATGCTGGTGCGCGGTCCCGGCAGCCTGGACGACCCCGCCGTCACGAGGCGCGCGGCCTAGGCGCCCGGCGGCGTCGCCGGCAGATCCACCACCCACGGTTCGAGCACCCATTCAGTTCCCGGACCGGCCGACGGGTCCAGGGCGGCGGCGATGTCCGCGGCGCTGCGGGCATGCTCCACGCCCAGGCTGCGGCCGATCCGGTCCACCACGTCCGCGATGCTCTCGCCGGCGTCCAGGCGGTCGCGGAGGGTGACGGCGCCGTCCCGCTTCGCGAGCCGCTGCCCGTTCGTGTTCAGCGCGAGCGGCACGTGGATGTACTCGATCTCCGGCCACGGCGCGGCCCCGTCGGCCCCTCGGTGCCCCGTGCCCCGCGCGGCCCCGTCGGCCGCCTCCCCGCCGCCGGCGGAGGAGCCCCCGTCGGCCGTTCGGCCCGACCGCGCAGCGCCTTCCCACCCGGGGACGTCGCGGCCCCATAGGCTCGGCCACACCTCCTGCAGCAGCGCCGTCAGATGCGCCTGGCGGGGCGCCGAGGCCAGCAGGTCATCAGCGCGGACGATCTGATCGACCGCAAACGCGCAGTCATCCACCACGCTGACCAGGTTGTACGCCCACACCCCGTCCCCGCGGCGCAGGACGATGTCATCGACCGCGCCCTCCACGCTCCCCGCGAACCGGTCCCGCACCCGGTACGTGGACACATCCGCCCGCAGTCGCAGCGCCGGCTCCCGGTTCAGGTCCGCGACCTTCGCCCGGCCCGCTTCCCGCTCCGTCTCCGTGAGATCCCGGCACGTCCCCGGGTAGGCGCCGGGTGCGGCGTGCGGCGCACTCGGCGCCTCCTGGATCTCCCGGCGCGTGCAGTAGCACTCGTACACCAGGCCCCGCTCCGCGAGACGGCGCGCCGCCTCCGCATACAGGTCCGTCCGCTCCGACTGCCGCACCAGCGGCTCATCCCACTCGATGCCGACCGCCCGCAGATCCTCCAGCTGCCGCTGCTCCGCGCCGGGCCGCACACGGTCCAGGTCCTCGACGCGCATCACGAACCGGCGATGCGTGGCCCGGGCGAAGAACCACGCGAGGATCCCGGTGCGCAGGTTCCCCAGGTGGAAATCGCCGCTGGGGGAGGGGGCGAATCGGCCGGCCGGTGCCGGGCGGTCAGCGGGCGCCGCGAGCCCCATCGGCCGGCGCAGCAGCACGTGCTCGAACCCCGCCGTCGGATCCTCTTCACCGGTCTCGTGGAAGCCGAGCCGTTCGGCGAGGCGGCGCATCGGCGTGTTCTGCACCGCGGTGATCACGACCGCGTCCGACGGGTAGGGAGTGTCCGGGTCGAGGGAGCGGGAACGGTCCGCGGCGGCGAGGACCGCGCTCAGCGCCTCGAGGGCGTAGCCCTGCCGCCACTGGTCAGGGAAGAGGCGGACGTACAGGTTCGCCACCTTCTCGCCGCCGACCTCCATGCCGGAGAGGCCAGCGGCGCCGACGGGTTCCCCGTCGTGTGTAGTCACGAGGAAGTAGCCGTAGCGGTCGCGGCGCGCGTGGGCGAGCCACTGCGCGAGGACGCGCTGCATCTGGTCGACTGCGCCGAGCTCGGGGATCGCGTCGTGCTCAAAGGCGCGCGGGTCGGAGTGCAGGCGCCACAGCACCGGCAGGTCCGTGTGGGCGAGGGGGCGCAGCTGCAGGCGTTCGGTGAGGATCGGCTCGGACACGCGGCCAGCCTATCGGGCAGCGCGGCACCCGTCGGCCCCTGCCTGCGGCCACCGCACTCAGTCGGCTGGGACCCGTCGGCCCCTGCCTGCGGCCACCGCACTCAGTCGGCTGGGACCCGTCGGCCCCTGCCTGCGGCCACCCCACTCCGACGGCTGGGGCCCGTCGGCCCGCCGCGGCACAGCGAAGCGGCCCGACGCAATGCGCCGAGCCGCTTCGATTCACTGCCCCTGATGGGGAGCACGGATCACTTGTTCGGGAAGTGTTCCTTCTTGTTCACCGGAGCCTCCGGGTCGCGGGTGGCGTTGGGGTCCACGACCTTCTTCGGGTTCTCCACGTCGTTCACCTTCTTGGCGTCGGCGACGTGGGTCGGGGTGGAGGCATCGCGCTGGGCCGGGTTCGGCTTCACCGGGGTGTCGGTGACGCGCTTGACGTCGCCGCCCTTGGCCTCCGGGTCCGGGGTGCGCTTCACAGCGGTGTCCGCGCGCTTACCGGTCACGGGACGCTCAGAGCCCGGGTTCGTGTTCAGCGACTTCGGGTCGCGCTTGAGCGCACCCGGGAGATCGCCGGCCTCAGCGGAGGCGACGGAGTCGGACACGTCAGCGGAATCCGCATCGGTGGTGCCGGCAGCCGGGTAGTGCGCGCGAGCGAAGTCCGCCGGCGGAGCCCACGGATCCTCGATCGGACGGGTCTTCTGCCACACCACGTAGCCGACGGCCGCACCAGCAGCAGCCAGACCGGTCACCAGCAGCAGCTTGCCGCACACGCCCTTCTTCTTCTTCGGGGAGGTGGTGGCGGCCTTCTGGATGTCACCAGCGCTCTTGTCCCACTCCTTGCGGGCGGCAGCCAGAGCAGCGGTGAGCGCAGCGGCAGCGGTATCGGACGCGGCCGATGCGGTGTTGCGTGCGCGCGGCAGGTAGTCGTCCTCGAAGTCGCCGCGGAACTGCTTCGCCTTCTTCGCGTAGTCGCCGTTGAGGTTGGAGGCGAGATCACCGAAGCGCTCGCCGCCCTTCTTCAGGCCCTCACGCACGTTCTTCTGCACCACGGGAGCGTAGTCCTCGTAGTAGCCGGCAGCGCGCTCACGTGCCTGCTCAGCGGCAACAGCAGCCAGCGGGCCGATCGAAGCCATCGCCTTCTGGGCGCGGGTCTGCGCCTTCGATGCGTTCTTCTGCGCCTTCTTCGACAGATGCTTCTTCTTCACAGCGGCCTTCTTCTCAGCCGCGCGTTTGGTCCTAGGCAGGAGTGCCATGTGCGAACCCCTTTCGTTGGTTCCTCCGCGTCAGCGGAACAGACTGTGCACCCGGGCGCGCGCCGCGGCAGAACCGAAGGGTCAGCCGAGCAGAGCGCACCTGTGGGCTACGCCGCAACTCTACCGCTGAGGTCTCGGAAGGATCACAGAGACTCCCCAGACACCCGCGCGCATCGGCCCAGCACACCCGCGCGCATCGACAGCGGCCTCTGGGCCGGCCCGGTGCGGGTATGTGGGAGACTGGAGGCATGTTTGCAACGCTTCACACCAACCACGGTGACATCCGCATCGAGCTGTTCCCGAACCACGCCCCGAAGACCGTCGAGAACTTCGTGGGCCTCGCCAAGGGCGAGAAGGAGTTCACCAACCCCCTCAACGGTGAGAAGGAGCAGCGCCCCTTCTACGACGGCGTCATCTTCCACCGCATCATCGACGGGTTCATGATCCAGGGCGGCGACCCGACCGGCACCGGCACCGGCGGCCCCGGCTACAACTTCGATGACGAGATCTCCGAGAAGAACTTCGACAACAAGTACATGCTCGCCATGGCCAACGCCGGCAAGCGCATGAACGCCATCACCGGCCGCCCCTCCGGCACCAACGGCTCCCAGTTCTTCATCACAGTGGCCCCGACCCAGTACCTGTACGGCAAGCACACCGTGTTCGGTGAGGTCGCCGACGACGAGTCGAAGAAGGTCGTGGACGCCATCGCCACCGTGAAGACCGATATGCGCGACCGTCCGCTGGACGATGTCGTGATCGAGAAGGTCACCATCGAGGACTGAGCCCCTCGGCACCTGTCGTCGGGCCACGGCCAGCTTCCTGGCCGCCCGGCCACCTGACCACCGGTCGCGACGAAGGCCCCGGACCACCGCAGCAGCGGAGGCCGGGGCCTTCGTCTGTCTCCGCGCCGCCCCACGCCCGCGGGCCGGGGCGCCGCTGAACAAAAAACGACCGGAAACGCCCCGATACAGCACGAGGGATCCCTGCAGCCCGCTTTTTCTCCAACATGTGCACGCCGTGCGTCGGCTGCAGACGCGGGGCGGCTGCCGTGATCCCTTCGGCCCGAGCGTGCGCGCGCCGATCCTGGCACTTCTCCCCAAAAACGGAATCGCCGTGGAACGGAGGCTGTGTTCGGGTTGAGTGTTGAGAAATGGGACAGACGAGTGCGCCGCTCAACCTCGAGCGGGTCTTGACCGAGAGGCCTCCTCCGCCCGGCCGCCCGGCCACAACGATCCGGGATATCCACGACTCCTTCTTCAGCCACGGACAACTCAGAGCTCGGGGCATGACCCGCCGAAGAATCGAAGCTGCTGTTCGGCAGGGCAGGGCGGTCAAGGTGGGGTGGGGCTGGTACGCAGTCCCGGGATCAGACCCGACAGTCGCGGCGGCATTGGCTCGAGGCAGGCGGATCACCTGCTATTCCGCGCTTGCCCTGTACGGACTGTGGGTTCTCGACCGCAGCGGCACTCATGAATACGGCCGAAAAGGGATTGGTGGTCGTGCAACAACAGGCCACCGGGCGGCCTGCCGGTGGCCCAACGATTCGCCGGTAGCGCCACTGCACTATGCCCTCGACGATGCGCTGCGATGCGGCAGCGCATCGGAGTCAGCCGTCGTGCTGGAGTCCGCGATCAACAAGCGTCTGCTCTCCTTCGAGGAAGCCGAGTCGCTGCTTGCCGCGGTGCCGCGTGACCGCCGACGCCAGATCGGACGGATCTCGGGTCTCTCCGAATCGGGAACGGAAACCCTGATGCACCGCATCCTTGATGCGATGCGGGTTCCCTACCGCCAGCAGGTGCGGTTGGCGCACGGGCACAGGGTGGACTTCCGAGTCGGGAAACGGCTGATCATCGAATGCGACTCGCTGGCGTTCCACGGGAACACGATCGATGCCTACCGGATCGACCGAGCGCGCGACCTCGCCTCGATGGAGCTCGGTTTCCACACGCTGCGGTTCACCTGGCAGCAGATCGTCTATGAGCCCGACCGTGTCGAGGCGGCGATCCGGTCAGCACTCAGCCATGACCGCCGTTCACGCGTTCGCTGACCTCGGCGGTGATGCCTCGGGAGTGGGCATCGGCCCCAAACGCTTGTGCAAAAACAGGGGGAGCGGCCCCTTTTCGGTTGTGCACTGTGCAAGAGATGGAGTCCGATGCCCCCTCAAACGCGTGGAAAGCTGAAAACCGAGGATTCTGGTCGGAAAGTGCACGGTGACCCGTCGGCAGCCCGCGGCGAGGCGGGTGCGTAGGCGGGCAATGGCGCGGGGGCAGGGGCGGAGATCCGGGTGATGCTGCGCAGGGCCTGGCGCTGCGCGGCGTCTCATCACCGCGTTCCGCACCCGCCGGCGACGACCGAGTGGTAGATTCCTCACAGCTGAAACGCCGGGTACGGGGGATGAGCATGGGAGGTTCGCACAGCATCGAGGCGTGCGGACAGGCCCAGGGTTCCTCCATCGGCCCGCATCCCCCGACTCTCAAAGGACCACCGATGAGCCCCTCCCTCAGCTCCCCCCGCCGCTCGGTCGCGCTCCTGTCCTCGCTGGCATCCGTCGGCCTCGGACTGTCCCTGATCGCCGCGCCCGCATCCGCAGCACCCGTCGATCCCCTCGAGCGGGACACCACTCTGGCGGACACCGCGACACTGAAGACCCCCGCCGCCCCGGTGCCCGCCACGGATACCTCCGCGATGCAGATCCTCACCGGCTCCGGCACCGCCGACATCACCGGCGAGCCCGGCGAGAACGGCATGATGGGCTACGGCGACGGCAGCCAGAAGTCCAGCGGCATCCACATGCGGCAGTACGCGCGCGCGTTCGCGTTTCAGGACCCTGCCACGGGGGAGCGGACCCTCATCATCACCGCTGATGTCCTCTCCGGCACGAACCTGGTGCGGCAGCAGGTGCTGGCGCAGCTGAAGAAGGAGCTCGGGGACAAGTACACCGACGCGAACGTGATGATCGTGGGCACCCACACGCATGCCACGCCGGGGGGTGACACCGACTATTCGCTCTACAACGTGACCACGATGGGTGTGCACCAGAAGACCCTGGATGCGCGAGTGAACGGGATGGTGGATGCGGCGAAGCAGGCGGATGCGTCGCTCGCGCCGAGCACCCTGTCCCTCGGCACCGCGGAGCTGACCGATGCGGGCACGAACCGGTCGCTGAAGGCGTGGGAGCGGAACCCGTCGGAGCTGAAGGCGAAGACCCCGGGAGCCCGCGACCCGAAGTCGGTGACCCTCGGCATCGACCGGCAGGGCGATGAGCCGGACATGATCAACTTCTTCGGCACCCACCCCACGTCCCTGACCTCGAAGAACACGCTGATCTCCGGTGACAACAAGGGGTACGCGCAGTCGCTGTACGAAGCGGAGACCGGCGGGACGGGTGCGTTCCTGATGTCCGGCGGCGCCGATCAGACTCCCAACCTGAACCTGTCACCGGGCTCCGGCCCCACCGATGACGAGTTCGAGAACATGCGGATTATGGGCAGTCGCCAGCACGACGCCGCGGTGAAGGCGCGTCAGGCGGCGGAGCCGATGGGCTCCACCACCGTGAAGTCGCAGATCATGTGGCTGGACATGCAGAACCAGACGGTGAGTGCCGAGTACTCGACCACCGGGAAGACGGAGCGGACGTGCCGCGCGATCCTCGGTGCGCCGTTCGGCGCCGGCAGCCAGGAGGACGGTGGCGGCGGCGCCACGTTCCTGCACGAGGGTGACGCCAACAACCCGTTCTTCGAGGCGATCACGAAGGGCACGCAGAGCGGCGATGCGGCGCTGCGGCACTGCCAGGCGCCGAAGGCGACCCTGTTCGAGTCGGGGCTGATCAACGGCGTGCAGACCAGGCTGCCGCTGCAGCTGATCCAGGTGGGTGACCTGTGGATCGTCGGCGCGCCCGGTGAGGTGACGGCCGCGTCCAGCGTGATGCTGCGCGAAGCGGTCGCGCAGAAGGCGGGGATCGACCCGGATCAGGTGGTGGTGGCGCAGGCCGCGAACGCGTACGGCCACTACTTCGCGACCCCGTGGGAGTTCGAGCAGCAGGACTATGAGGGCGGCGCGACCCTGTTCGGCCGGTTCACGGTGCCGGCGCTGCAGCAGGGGTATGCGCAGCTCGCGGACCACCTCGCGAACGGCGCCGAGATCGATCCGGGGTCGGCGCCGAAGATCCGCCCGTACGTGAAGAGCGCAGTCGGCGTGGTCCTGTACGACCTGCCCGGCACCCGCAGGTACGGCGATGTCCTCACCCAGCCGACGGGTGCGGTGCAGCGGGGGCAGCGCGCCAGCGCCGTCTTCCAGGGCGCGCACCCGAACAACGATCTGCGCCACAACGACACGTATCTTGCGGTGGAGCGCCGGGTGGTGAGGGCCGACGGGTCCGCGTCGTGGGAGCGGGTCGCTGACGACAACGACTTCTCCACGCGGTTCGAGTGGAAGCGGCACCTGGCGGCGCAGTCCCATGTGACCGTGTCGTGGGATGTGCCGGAGGATGCGGCGGCGGGCGAGTACCGCCTGCGCTACTTCGGCACCGCGAAGAACGGGGCGGGGAAGCTGACGGAGATCTCCGGCACATCGCACTCGTTCCGCGTCGGGTGAAGCCGCTGGTCCTGCGGGGGAGTGTGGGGGTGAGGGCCGACGGGTGAGTCCGTCGGCCCGGATCAGGCAATCCTGCCCTGTTCGGTGATGGCGGGTCGGTGAGGCGCACTGTTCTCGAGGCGGCGGCGCGTCGCCGGCTCGGCATCGTCACCCCGATCATCGCGACGGTGGCGCTGCTGAGCGTGCCGCTGGCGACGTCCCCTGGTGAGTCGCTGGAGAGGCGGACCACGCCGACGGCGCAGCTCGAATTCCACACGCGGGTGGCGGGGACGGCGCTGCCGATCCTGTAGGTGCTAGGCGCGGTCGGCGCCCTCCGTCGGCGTCTCACCACGAGCCTGCATCCGCAGCTGCTCGAACAGCTCGAACAACGACTGGATCGGCGGATCCGTGGCGAACTGCGTATAGATCAAGTGGTTTCGCGGGAGCAACCCGCCCAGGCCGAACGGATACCCCGAGTCCCACCTGTTCCCCCGCCGCAGTTCGTCTGTCCAAGCATGATCCTCGACCATGAAACCGACCTGCGTCTTCTTGTCCGGGGCCTGACCGTGCGTCGGGTTCAGCCACAGGGACTCCACGTCCTCCCAACGCACCCGCCACGAGTGCGTGCACACCCCCTGCTCATCCACCGTCAGATGCCGCGGCCGCCGCCACGCCATCCACGCGTAGACCACATACAACGTCAACGGCAGAAACCCGATCCCCATCAACACCCGCAACAGCAACAGCATCGCGGACTCATCATCGAACAACGACGACGGCACCCCCGCCATGATCAGCACGGACAACACCCACAACACCACCGCCAACACGAACGCCGGCGCCCACACCTTCGTCCGCACACGCACCCGCAACGGGAAACGCACATCCTCCAGCGACACCGACTGCACTCCCTGCTCAGACATTGATCGTCCTTCCATCGCCACGTTCGGGGCCACCGCCCGACGCCCAACCGGCATCAACAGCCATCCCGAGTCGCATCTGTTGTCCTACCGCAGACCGTCCTGCCACAGACGCTTGAAGCGCCCGGGGTTTCGTTCCGAGGTCAGGACGCAACGGGCGGGACTGATGCGTGATCAGGTGTCAGTTGGGGTTAGGCCGCCAGGCTGACGGTCGGGTTCATGATGGTCTCGTTTTCGATGGGGGTCAATCGGCCCAGGCGGGCCTGTCGGTGGCGTCGATGGTAGGTTCGCTCGATCCAGGTGATGATTGCGATCCGGAGATCTTCTCGAGTCCGCCATTGCTTGCGGTCCAGGACGTTCTTCTGGAGCAGGGCGAAGAAGGACTCCATCGCGGCGTTGTCCCCGGCAGCACCGGCTTTGCCCATCGATCCGATGAGGTGATGGCGGTTCAGGGCGTTCACCGCGAGGCGGGCCTTCATCCGGTCGCTGATGGAGCAGCCGACGATCCGGCCGGAGAACACGTCCTTGATCGCGCAGAGGTAGAGCTTCCCCTCGTCGGTCCAGTGTTCGGTGATGTCAGTCAGCCATATCTCGTTGACGTTATCGGCGGTGAAGTCGCGCTTGATCAGGTCGTCGTGCACGGGTGGTCCGGGGCGCTTGCCGTTCTTGCCGCGCTTCTTCCCGAACACCGACCACCACTGATTGTCCCGTCAGATCCGCCACGCGGTCCGCTCACACATCGGCTCACCAGCGGCTTCCGCTTCCCTGGCGAGGAACCGGTTGCCGAACTCGGGATCGTCACGGTGGGCGTCGAACAGCGGTTAGCTCGATAGGCCTCGACCAGCTCGGACTCGGTGACCTGCTGTTTCCGCCAGCGGTAGTAGGGCTGGCGGGAGAGCTTCAGCACCCGCAAGGACACCGCGACAGGGACCCCATCGGCGGCGAGCTCACTCACGAGCGGGTAGAGCCTGTTCCCGGCAGGTTCGCCTGCGAGAGGTAGGCGGCAGCGCGGCGCAGGACCTCGTTCTCGTGCTCCAGCAGCCGGTTGCGCCGGCGGAGGTCGCGCAGCTCGACCAAGTGCGCAGCGTCGGGCTCAGCGCCGAGCTCAGCGCAGCGGTGGAACAAGGGGTCCTCTCCGCTTGGCGGGCGGACCGAGACGGTGTGGACCGGATTCAGCGAGCTTGAGCCCTCACCAGGGAGTCTGTCCGTGAATGTCAGACCTTGGCTGAGACCGCGAGCCGTGCGCCGAAGAAGATCAGGACACCCCGGTGACTCGGTCGATCCAGCGGAGGAAACGAGCGGACCGGAGCTGTCGTCCGATCGTGGCGGTGCCCAGGATGATCAGGGTCAGCCAGATCATTCCGATCACGCAGGCGGGTCGAAGTGCGGTGCTGTGTCCGCTGCCGCCACGGGGTGAGCCCGAGACCCGCGCAGTCTGCTCGTGATGGCCGTCGTCTCGCGTCCGGTCCGGTGGTGCCGGCTCGCCGGTGACGCCGCGCACGCGATGACTCCAAACCTCGGCCAGGGCGGCGGGCAGGCTATGGCGGACGCGGCCACTCTCGCGACTCTGCTCGCCCCGCTGGCTCCCCATGACTCTCCGGACCCCGAGGCACTGGCGCGGGCACTGGAGGCATACGACTCGCTGCGCAGGCCTCGCAGTCAGCGGATCGCGCAGCGGTCCCGGCTGGTGGGCCGGCTCGCCCACGCCGGTGGTCCGGTTGCGGCGCGAATGCGGGACGCGGTGCTCGCCGCCACGCCTCAGTCGGCGCTCAGGCGGCAGTCGGACTGGTTGCAGTCGTGGACTCCACCGGCGAAGTGAGTGCCCAGAGTCCGCGGCCAGATGCGACCGCTCCTCCTCCTGTCGGTCGATCCGGTTTGAGCTCGCGCCGGAGCGTACCGCCGACCGTGCGTCCTGGACGGTTAAGGGGTAGAGCCCGGCTGTACCGCCGCCGTCGGCCACCACACCCTGTCGCCGATGAGGGTGAACACGGCGGGCACGAGGACGGTGCGCACGAGCACCGTGTCGATGAGGACGCCGAGGCCCACGATCAGACCCAGCTGCCCCAGCACCACCAACGGCAGAACACCCAGAGCGGCGAACACGGCGGCGAGGACCACGCCAGCGCTGGTGATGACCACGCCCGTGTGGGACACGGCCCGCACCAGGGCACTGCGCATCGGGTGCGTCCGGTTCTCCTGGCGGATGCGGTGGGCGAGGAAGATCGAGTAGTCCACACCGAGCGCCACCAGGAACAGGAACGCGATCAGGGGGACGGTGATGTCCAGGCCCGGCCAGTCGAACAGGGCCTCGCCGAGGAGCGTGCCCATGCCGATCGCACCCACGGTGGAGACGCCGGTCAGGGCCATCAGCACGATCGGGGCGACGACCGAGCGCAGCAGCACGCCGAGCAGGATGAGGACCACCAGAACGATCAGCGGCGCGATCAGGGTCAGGTCCCGCACGGACGCGTTGTGCACATCCGCCGCGGCCGCGCTGGTGCCGCCCACGAGGATCTGCGGATCGGTGTCCACGGCAGCGGAGCGCAGGGCGTCCACCTCAGCGGTCGCAGCAGCGGTCTCCGGCTCCGCCGTGCCGGTGACGCTGATCGGAACCCAGGTGCCGCCGTCGGCAGTGAACGGCTTGCCGGTCACGTGGGCGCGCTGCACACCGTCCACGTCCTTCGCCTTCGCGAGGAACCCGTCGGCCGCGGCCTCGGGCGCGACCACCGTGTGCGGGCCGGCCTCACCGGCCGGGTAGTGCGCAGCCATTGTCTCCAGTCCGGAACGGGACTCGGACGCGGTCGCGAACTGCTCCGACTGCGACAGCCCGATCTGCGTGCCCACCAGGCCCAGGCCACCGGCCACGAGGATCGCGAGGGCGGCCAGGCCCGAGATGACCGGATGTGCCGTGACGGCGCGGGCCACGGCAGCGAACAGGCCGCGCGGCTCCTCCTCGGCACCGCCCTGTGCCTCATGGTGATGCGCGGGCCGCGGGATGAACGGCCAGAAGATGCTGCGGCCCAACAGGGCCAGCAGAGCGGTCAGCGGGAACACGACCGCCAGCAGTGCCAGCAGCAGACCAGCGGCGGCAGCGATGCCGAGGCCGCGCGTGGCAGGCATCAGCGCCACCATGAGGGTCAGCAGGGACAGCACCACGGTCACGTTCGAGGTGACGATCGCGGGGATGATCCGCGACCACGCGGTGGCGAGCGCTGAGCGCTGATCCTGCTGGACGTGCAGCTCCTCGCGGTAGCGGGAGATCAGCAGCAGGGCGTAGTTCGCGCCCGCGCCGAACACCAGCACGGAGATCACGCCGGCGTCGAAGGCGAGGCTGAGCTTCTCGCCGAGGAAGCTGGTCAGAGAACTGGAGGCCCCGTCGGCCAGGGCGATCACCACCAGCGGCACGATCCACAGGATGGGGGAGCGGTAGGTGAGCAGCAGCAGGACCGCGACCACCGCGATCGTCACCGCCAGCAGGGTGAAGTCGGCGCCGACGAAGGCGCCGCGGATGTCGGAGCCGATGGCGGGACCGCCGGTCACCTGCACGGTGAGGTCGTCGCCGCCGGTGCGGTGCGCGGTCTCCCGCAGGGCGTTCACTTCGGCGTCCACAGCCGTGTTGTTCTCACTGGTCGCGGTGGCCTCATCGGCGGAGGTGGACGGCTCCGTGTTGATCTGGGTGCCCACGATCACCGCCTTGCCGTCCTCCGACGGGATCGGCCCGAACGCCTCCGTGCCGCTCTCGGCGGCGAGCGCGGACTTCACCTTCTCGGCGCGCTTCATGTCCTCCGGGGTGAGGGCGGCGCCGTCCGGGCGGGAGACCACGGCCATGACCTGCTGGTTCTCACTGCCGGGCGCCTTGGCGAGCAGCTCCTTCGCCTGCGTGGACTCAGCGGTCGCGGGCGCGGCGTCCATTCCGCCGACGGGCCCCGTGCCGCGCAGACCGCCGAAGATCGCGAGCGCGGCGACCACGGCGACGGCGAGGGTGATCCACGCGCCCTTCGTGGACGTGAGGAATAGGCCCATGCGCTCCAGGCGGGTCGGCTCACCGGCGGGGCCGGGCCCGCCCGGGTGGGCGCTGTGCCCGTTGCCGGTGTGGGCGGAGCGGGCTGCGGGGTCAGATGCGGAGGGGGAGGCCGACGGGTGCCGGCGGGCCTCAGTGCGGGGCAGTGCGGTGCTCATGCCTCCACGCTAGAAATCGGGCAGACGGGGGTGATCAACCGAAGGGTTGATCGTGCCCGCGCTCTGACCGGGCCCGCTCCCCGCGCCCTGACCGGGCCTGGGCGGGCCGGGTCGGGTAGAAATGGGGTATGAGTCAGAACCCACCGAGCTTCGGCCAGTCAGGATCCTCGGGCGCCGCCCACAGCGCGCCCGTCTGTCCGCGCCACCCGCAGGTCGCCAGCTATGTGCGATGCCGGCGCTGCGACCGGCCCATGTGCGGCGCCTGCCAAGTGCACACCGAGGTCGGCGCCATCTGCACCGACTGCGCCGGCGGCCTGCAGCGCGACCGCGCCGCCGCCCAGCCCCGCAACGCCATCGGCGGCCGCGGCTCCGACACCCCGATCATCACCTGGACACTGATCGGCATCTGCGTGGTCATGTTCGGCCTGCAGAACCTCCCCGGGGTCTCCGGCGTGATCCGGCAGTGGACCACCTTCGCGCCGTTCCGCACCGAGGCGATGCCGTGGACACTCATCACCTCCGGATTCCTCCACGGCGGCATCATGCACCTGCTGCTGAACATGTACGCCCTGTGGGCGATCGGCCAGTTCCTCGAACGGTCCTTGGGCCGCTGGCGCTACCTCGGCCTGTTCCTGCTGTCCGTGATCGGCGGCCACGCCGCCGTGATGTGGCTGGCGAGCGCGGGCCTGGACGACTGGTACACCGGCACCGTCGGCGCCTCCGGCGGAGTGTTCGGCCTGTTCGGCGCACTCTTCGTGGTGCAGCGACGCATGGGCGAGCAGGCCACCCAGGTGCTGGTGCTGATCGGACTGAACTTCGCGTTCTCCTTCATGTACCCCGACATCTCCTGGCAGGGACACCTCGGCGGCATGATCACCGGCACCCTCATCGCCCTCGTCCTGTTCGCCACCCGGGTGAAGGCGACCCCCGGCGCGGACCGTGCCGCCCTCGCCCGCCGGGCGGACCTCACCCATGCCGCGGTGCTCGCGGCCGCGCTCGCGGTGCTCGGCGCAGTGGTCCTGGCCCGCGTGCTGACAGTGCCGGACTGGGCGATGCCGCCGCTGTTCTGACGGCACCGCGGGCGGCGTGCACCGCCGCCTCACTTCTGCACACCGGCTGCGTGCTCTGCTCTGAGCGCGCAGCCGGTCTGTTCACGCCGACATCAGGGGCCCGTCACCAGGGGTTTTCTCGGTGACCGGGCGGTTGCGGTTCCACAGTCTGTCCACCCGTTGTGGACAAGATGGGGCTTGTGCACATGCGCCATCCACATCGCTGTCCACATGTGTGGAGTAATCGCATTATTGTGATTTCCCAGGTCAGTGGGTGTTCCGACGGGTTATCCACAGTGAGTGTGGTGGGTGGCCGGCAACTGTGCACACGATTCACACCCGTAGTTGTCCCCACTTGGGCGCGGTGTGTGCACAACGCAGGCCGCATATGTGCACAATCGAGGCCGGGGAATCCACGAAGACCCCAAAAGTTATCCACAAAGTTGTCCACGGCTGGGGATAATCACAGGCGTGTAGTTCCCGTCGGCCCTGATTCGGCCACCCGGCCCCGCGCGGTTGTCCACACTTCCGGTTCTTCAGGGGCCGCAGCCCCACTCCGACATCGCGGCCGTCGGTCCCCGTATGCTCGTCCAATGAGCACGCCCGCCAGCCTCGAGGACCTGTTCCCGCCGTTCGCCCTGCGCATCACCGCCGACGACCTCACCATGCGCCTGATGCGCGACAGCGACCTTCCCGAGTACGCCGCACTGCTCCATGAACCGGTCTTCGACCCCGCCTTCGAACACGCCTGCTTCGCCTGGCTGGGCGAAGACCTCGCCGCGACCGCGAAAAGTGCGGTCCAGTTCCAGTGGGCCCAGCGCGCCGCCATCGGTGGAGACGACTACGAGATCCCCTTCGGCGTCTGGTGGAAGGGCCGCCTCGTCGGCAGTCAGGGCCTGCGCCTCAAGGAGTTCGCGAGCCTCCGCACAGTCGACTCCGGGTCCTGGCTCACCCGCTCAGCCCACGGCCAGGGCATCGGCACCCTCATGCGCCAAGCGATCCTCGTGTTCGCGTTCGACCACCTCGGCGCCGAACGCGCCGAATCCGGTGCGGAGGACGGCAACCTGCCGTCCCTCGCCGTGTCGAAGCGGCTCGGCTACCGGCCGAACGGCACAGCCGTCGTGATGGAGGGCGGCCGACGGAGGCTGCACCACCGCATGGTCCTCACCCCGGACGACTTCGTGCGCCCCGAGGTGGAGGTGCAGGTGGAGGGCTTCACCCCCGAGCTGCGGCGGATGCTGACGGGGGAGTAGCCGCCCGGGTCGGCACCCGTCGGCCCGGGTCTGATCCCGTCGGCCAGCGCCACCCGGGCATGAGCCCGTCGGCCGGCGCCCACCCGCGCACCTCCGCCGCCACGGGAGGGGGCGGGCTCGTCAGTGCCGCACCACCGAGCTCAGCAGCAGTGAGGAATGCGAGTTCTCCACCCCGCTGGTGTTGCGGATTTCGCGGAGCACCTGATCGAAGTGGGTGAGGTCGCGGCAGGAGATCTCCGCGACCAGGTCCCAGTTGCCGTTCGTGGTGTGCAGCGCCGAGATCTCCGGCATGCCGCGCAGACGCTCGATCACGGTCGTGGTGGTCACGCCGCCCACCGCGATGTGGGTGATGCTGCGGATCTGATCCAGTTCGCCTTCGTCGCGCACCCGCACCGTGTAGCCGACGATCACGCCGCGCGACTCCAGGCGCTCCAGGCGCTTCGTCACCGTGGTCCGGGAGACACCGAGCTGCGCGGCGAGCGTCGCGATCGGCATGCGGCCGTCCTTGCGGAGAAGGGAGATGAGGGAGCGGTCGAACTCAGACAGAGCGGGCATGGCCACAATGCTAACCAAGGATGCGCACAATGATGTATCTCTGCGCACACTGTGCCCACTACGTCGGTGGTGTGTTCACATTGATCCCTTTAGGCTTGACATTGTTCTGAGTCGCAACGAACGGCCCCGCGCCGGCCACCAGCTGGAACGGGACCCGCACGCGACTCAGCGAAGACCGAGCCGCAGCAGCGGCATCCCCATGTGGAAGGAGCACACAGTGGTAGCTTTCGTCGGCGTCGATTCCATGGCGCGCTGGATCCAGCGCGACGGCGTGGAGAACATCATCGCCCGGATGATCGACCAGCTCGAGGCGGACTTCAAGCGCTGGGAGATGTTCTACAAGATCCCCCGCGTCGCCTCCCACACCCCGATCGGCGTCATCGAACTGATGCCGACCTCGGACTCGGAGACCTACTCCTTCAAGTACGTCAACGGCCACCCCTCCAACCCGGCGCGCGGCTACCAGACCGTCACCGCGTTCGGTGTCCTCGCCGATGTCGACAACGGCTACCCGACCTTCCTCGCCGAGATGACCCTGCTGACCGCCGTGCGCACCGCGGCCGTGTCCGGCATGTTCGCCAAGCACCTCGCCCGCAAGGACTCGAAGGTCATGGGCATGATCGGCTCCGGCTCGCAGTCCGAGTTCCAGGCCCTCGCCATGCGCCACGTGTTCGGCATCGAAGACCTCAAGATCTACGACGTCGACCCGGCCGCGCAGGAGAAGGTCCGCCGCAATCTCGAGCCGCTCGGCTTCCGCGTCCAGATCTGCGACACCTCTGATGAGGCCGTCACCGGCGCGGACATCATCACCGTCTGCACCGCCGACAAGGCGCAGAACAAGGTCCTCTCCGACCGCCAGATCGACCTCGCGAACCCGGGCGTCCACATCAACGCCATCGGCGGCGACGCCCCCGGCAAGACCGAGCTCGAAGCCGCCATCCTCGAGCGCGGCCCCGTGTTCGTCGAGTTCCCGGAGCAGACCCGCATCGAGGGCGAGATCCAGCAGATGCCGGAGGACTTCCCGGTGGTCGAGTTCTGGAAGGTCCTCACCGGCAAGGCCGACGGGCGCACCTCCGATGACCAGATCACGATCTTCGACTCCGTCGGCTTCGCGATCTCCGACGGCTCCGCGCTCAAGGTGTGCCGCGACATGACCGCCGGCACTGAGCTGCAGGACCAGGTCGACCTGGTCGCCGACCCGGACGACCCGAAGGACCTGTTCTCCATGGTCAACTCCCTCAAGCCCGTCGGCTGAGGGCGCTGCCATGGGATACACCTCCATGGCGCAGATCGGAACCGACGGGGGCGCGGCAGCGCGCCTCCGTCGGCCCTCCCCGGAGCAGGGGTCTCCTTCGCGTACCCGAACCCAGGCTCCCAGCGCCGTCATGATGGTGCGACCGCACCGTTTCCGCCCCAACCAGCAGACCGCGGCGGACAACCACTTCCAGACTGAGCCGGACGCATCCCGCAGCGTCATCGCCCAGCGCGCCTACGATGAAGTGACGCGCATGGTCGAGCAGCTGCGCGGCCGTGGGGTCGATGTCCTCCTGCTCGAGGACGAGGGCACCACCACCCCCGACTCCGTGTTCCCCAACAATTGGATCACCACGCACCCCACGGGGCTGCTCGCCACGTTCCCGATGTATGCGGAGAACCGCCGGCGGGAACGCCGGGCCGACGCGCTCGAGCTGCTGCAGGAACGGTTCCACGTGTACGACACGGTTGATCTCTCGGCGGCGGAGCTGGAGGGCGAAGCGCTCGAAGGCACCGGCGTGATGATCTTCGACCACCTGGAGATGCTGGCGTACGCGTGCCGCTCGAAGCGGCTCTCCAGCCGCCTGTTCGACGAGTTCTGCGAGCTCGCCGGCTACACCCCGATCCTGTTCGACGCCACTGACTCCGACGGTGTCCCCGTGTACCACACGAACGTCATGATGGCGCTCGGCACGGACCTCGCCGTGATCGGTGCGTCGATGATCCGCGACGAGTCCGAGCGCCGCGCCGTGCTCGGGCAGCTGCGCGACACCGGCCGCGAGGTCGTGGAGCTGACGGAGGAGCAGATCGGGTCGTTCGCCGGGAACTGCCTCGAGGTGCAGGGGGCCGACGGGCGCCTGCTCGTCATGAGCCGCACCGGTGTGGATTCGCTCAGCCGCGCCCAGCGTGATCGGATCGAGTCGCGCGTGGAGCTGCTGCCGGTGGATGTGCACACGCTCGAACTGGCCGGTGGGTCCGCTCGCTGCATGCTCGCCGGGATCCACCTCGAGCCCCGCCAGGTGCACACCCCGCGCGCCTGACGCGGCGGGGCGGCCGGGCAGGGCGCCTCGCCGTGGTGGGGCTGACGCGGCGGGGCGGCCGGGAACGCTGCTCGAACCCGGCCGTGCCTCACCGAGTCAGCCGCCCCGCGTCAGCGGCTCACTCGTTGAAGTCGGCGGGGTCGCGGGACACGCGGCCCTCGGGCCCGCGGTCCAGTGCGGTGATGCGCTCGACCTCGTCATCGGTCAGCGTCAGCTGCAGCGACTTGAAGTTCTCCCGGATGCGCTCCGGCGTCACCGACTTCGGAATCACCACGAGGCCGAGCTGGCGGTGCCAGGCGAGGATCGTCTGCGCCGGCGTTGCGCCGTGCGCCTTCGCGATCTCGGTGATGACCGGGTCGGTGAGGGCATCGCCGCCCTGCGACAGCGGCCCCCACGACTCCGTCAGCACACCCATCTCCGCATTCACGCGGCGCAGCTCCGGCTGGTTGAAGTGCGGGTGCAGCTCGATCTGGTTGAGCACCGGAGCCACGCCGGAGCCGTCCACCAGATCCTCCAGCTGCTCCACCGGGAAGTTCGCGACGCCCACCGACGAGATGCGGCCCTGCTCCTTCAGCTCCAGGAACGCCCGCCACGTCTCCGGGTACAGCCGACGCTTCGGCATCGACCAGTGGATCAGGTACAGGTCGATGCTCTCGCGCCCGAGGCGCTGCATCGACTCCTCGAACGCGCGCAGCGTGGAATCGTACCCCTGGTCGGTGTTCCACAGCTTCGTCACCAGGAAGATCTCCGACGGGTCCACCCCCGACGCTTCGATGCCGCGGCGCACACCCTCCTCATTGCCGTACACAGCGGCGGTGTCGATGTGGCGGTAGCCGACGGTGAGGGCCTCCTTCACCGACGCCTCCGCCTCCTCGTTCGACATCGTGAACACGCCGAACCCGAGCTGCGGGATCTCGCGGCCGTCGTTCATCGTCAGGGTGGGGGAGGCGAGAGCAGTCACGGGGTGTCCTTTCCTCAGGCGGGGGGTCAGGGGCGGGGCCGACGGGTGCCGGCTATTCCCCGATGCGGCGCATGGTGGCGGGGTCCATGCCGGTGCGGCCCGCGATGCCGCGGTCCAGTTCGTTGATGAGGTCGATCTGCGCATCGGTCAGTTCGATCCGCAGCGACTCGAAGTTCTCCCGCAGACGCTCCGGAGACACCGACTTCGGGATCGCGATCGTGCCGATCTGCCGGTGCCAGGCCAGCACCACCTGCGCGGGCGTGGCGTCATGCATCGCGGCGATCTGGTGCAGATCCGCCTGCGTGAACAGTTCACCGCCGCGCGCGAGCGGCGCCCACGCCTCGGTGGGGATGATCAGCTCGCGGTTCACCTCGCGCATGCGGGCCTGGTTGAAGAACGGGTGCAGTTCGATCTGGTGGACCGACGGGGTCACGCCCGTGGCGTCGATGATCTCCCGCAGCTCCGGCTCGGCGAAGTTGGAGACCCCGATGGAGCGGACCCGGCCCTCCTCCTGCAGGTCGATGAGGGCGCGCCAGGTGTCCACGTACAGTCCCTGCTCGGGTACGGCCCAGTGGATGAGGCAGAGGTCGAGGACGTCGAGGCCGAGGCGGTCCATGGAGGCGTCGAAGGCGCGGCGGGCGGCGTCGTAGCCGTGGTCGTCGTTCCAGATCTTCGTGGTGACCACGATGTCCTCGCGCGGCACGTCGCTCTCGCGCAGGGCCTGCCCCACGCTCTCTTCGTTCCCGTAGAGCGCGGCGGTGTCGATGAGGCGGTACCCGATGTCCAATGCGGCAGAGATCACGCCGGGAATGTCAGCGTTGTCGACCTTGTACACGCCGAGCCCGAGTTGCGGGAGCTCGAGGCCGTCGCGCAGGGTGACGACGGGGCTGACCAGGGGTTCTGTCATTCGGGGGCCTCCTTGGGGCACGGACCGGCACCAGGCTATCCTTCCCGTCCGGCGCGCTCGGACCCCCGGCTGCACGAAGACCCGGACATTACCTTTTCTTTACCCGACGATGGTCGAATGCGGAATCACTGTTGCGTCCCCATACTGGTTCCCATGACTCGCAGCACCAGCTTCCCTCTCGTCCGCCGCCCCCGCCTGCGCACCGCCGCAGCCCTCCTCGCCGGCGGCGTCCTCCTCGCCTCCTGCACCAGCGGCCCCGACTCCGCACCCGCGGGCGGAACGGGTGACAAGGGAGCGAACCAGGGCGCTGGCCAGCCTCCGTCGGCCGCCGACGACGCGAAGAAGCTCCCCAAGGGCGCCCTCGACGCCTCCGTTGCGACCGACCTCGCGCCCACCGACGCCGTCGACTCCGCCCTCGCCTCCGACTCCGACCTCAAGCCCTCCGGCAAGGTCATCACCGGTGACATCAACGGCGACGGCGAAGAGGACGCCCTCCGCCTCGCCACTCGCACGAGCCAGAACGGCAGCGTGGTCGTCGTCGGCGCGCTCGGGAAGTCCGAATCCGTCGGCCAGCAGACCGTCCTGCTGCCCGCCCAGCAGCTCGGCGTCCACCTCACCGTCACCGACACCGGCGCCTCGGCCGACGGAGTCCGCATCACCGTCGACGCCCACACCTCCGCCGGCATCGTCGACCACAGGCAGCGACGCCTCGTCATCACCCCCGCCGCGAAAGGCGCCGGCACCGCCGCAGCCTGGGACATCGGCGTGACCCCCGCCTCGGCCGGCTCCGACGGCGAAGTGTCCAGCGCGAAGGAGGACCACGCCGACGAACTCAAGGTCAACAACGGCGCCCCCATCGCCTCGATCACCGAGGGCTTCGAGTACTCCGACCCGATCCTGTTGGGCCGCCCCGTCGAATTCGCGTTCGACGTCCCCGACGGCCAGGACCTTGTGCTGTCCGGTTCGTTCACCGACACGCAGCTCGACGCCGTCGACGCCGACGGCCACCAGCTCTCCATCGGCACCGACGGCCTGATCCACACCGACCACCCGGGTGTGGTGCGCGTGCGCAGCGCCAGCCTCGCCGCCCCCACCACGACTCCGCAGATCCGCGGGCACCTCGTGCCCACCGGCCGCCACATGGGGGCGGAGCAGAACTCCGACAAGCGCCCCGAAACCGCTGAGCAGGCCGAAGCGAACAGCGGCGAGCCCGGCGGCCAGCCCGACGAGTTCGTCCCGTGGAACCAGGGCATCACCGGCACCTCGGCCTTCCCCACCCACACCGCTGACGGCAAGCCCATCGCCTACCTCACCTTCGACGACGGCCCCGGGCCCGACACCCCGAAGGTGCTCGCCACCCTTGAGAAGTACGACATCCCCGCCACCTTCTTCCTCCTCGGACAGTCCGCCGCCGCTGATCCCGACATGGTGCAGACCATCCGCGACAAGGGCATGAAGGTGGGCGGCCACTCCCAGACCCACCCGGACCTCACTAAGCTCGGGCCCGACGGGGTCCGCCGCGAGTTGCGCGATTCCCGCAAGGCGATCGGCGGCGACCTCACCTGCATGCGCCCGCCCTACGGCGCGTCCAACTCGCGCGTCCGCAGCATCATTGCGGAGGAGAAGGAGAACATCGTCGGCTGGACCGTGGACCCGCAGGACTGGGCGAAGCCCGGCGCGGACACCATCGCGAAGCGGGTTGTCGAGCAGACCCACCCGGGCGCGGTGATCCTCGAGCACGACGGCGGCGGCGACCGCAGTCAGACCATCGCGGCGATGAACCAGTACATCCCGCAGCTGCAGGCGAAGGGCTACGTGTTCCGCACCATCCCGTCCTGCTGAGCGCTCACCGGCGCTTCCGGTTCCGACGTGTTCAGCCCTGTCGGCCGGTGTCGTCGCTGAACACGTCGGGGATGCCGTCCTGGTTCGCATCCACCGACTCCTCCTCCGCGATCTTCGCGTAGTGGCGGCTGCGGGGCAGGAGGATCGCCGACCCGACGATCGCCGCCAGCACCGAGGCGGTCAGAACACCCACCTTCGCCGCATCCTGCATGGACGGATCCGACGGGAAGCTGAGCTCCGCGATCAGCAGCGACACGGTGAAGCCGATGCCGGCGAGCGCCGCCATGCCGATCAGGTCGATCCATGCGATCGCCGGATCCAGATTCGCCCGCTTCAGACGGGTGATGAGGAACGTTGTGCCGACGATCCCGATGATCTTGCCGGCCACCAGACCCGCCATCACACCGAGGGCGATGGTGCCGGTCCAGGCGTCGAGGAGGCCGCTGAGACCGCCGACTGCCACACCGGCGCTGAAGAACGCGAACACCGGCACCGCGAACCCGGAGGACAGCGGTGCGAAGCGGTGCTCGAAGGTCTTCGCCAGCGAGTACTCCCTGCCGAGGTGGGAGCGCACCGTCACCGGCACCATGAACGCGAGGACCACACCCGCGATCGTGGCGTGGATGCCGGAGTTGTAGAACAGCGCCCACACAACGGCGCCGAGCGGCAGCAGCACGAACCACGCCGCACCGTACGACTTCTTGAACAGCGTCTCCGCCTTCTGCGCGATCAGGCGGTACAGCGCCAGCGGGATCAGCGCGATCGCCAGGTACCCGAGCTGCAGATCATCGGAGTAGAACACGGCGATGATCACGATCGCGAGCAGGTCGTCCATGATCGCGAGGGTCAGCAGGAACGTCCTGAGGGCCGACGGAAGCTTCGAGCCCACGATCGCCAGTACCGCAACAGCGAACGCGATATCAGTGGCCGCCGGGATCGCCCAGCCGTTCGTTGCGCCACTGGGGCCGGCGAGGTTGATCGTGAAGAAGATCAGCGCCGGAACCGCGACACCACCGACTGCGGCGGCGACGGGCACAAGCGCCTTCCCGGGGTCCCGCAGGTCGCCCTGGATGAACTCCATCTTCAGCTCGAGGCCCACCATGAAGAAGAAGATCGCGAGGAGGCCGTCGGCCGCCCAGTGGCCGATGGAGAGGTTGAGGTCGAGCCCGAACAGTTCGAAGCCGAGGTGAGTGTCGCGCAGACCGAAGTAGGCGTCCGCCGCGGCGGAGTTGGCGAGGATCAGCGCGATGATCGTGGCGAGCACGAGGATGCCGCCGCCGGTCGCCTCACGCGTGAGGACCTTTTCGATGCGGGAGTATTCGCGGTAGGTGCCGCGCTCCAGGATCGCCCGACGCCGCGGGGTCGAGGCAACCGGCTCCGTGCCGTCGGCGCTGGGGCTGCTCAGCTCAGGGCTGCTGGGCGCGGCGCTGCTCTGCTGGGTGCTGCTGGGCGCGGGGCGGCTGGGCTCAGGGCTGCTGGGCTCGGAGCCGTTCGGGGCTGCGGGTGAGGGGGCCATAGGAGTCCTTTCGGGGTCAGCGAACATCGTCATTCGCCGACCAGACTTCCCGGCACACCGCAGTCCACCTTGTCACGCCGGCCGCGCTTCGACCTAGGCGCCGCGCGCCCCCATGTGACGGGCGCCACTGCAGCGAGGGGGCCTGAACGGCGCCCGACCCGCCCGCCGTCGCCCCGGCCCGCCGCACTTCCCCCACAGAATTCGATATATGGGCAGAATTCGGGCCGAATAGCGAACATCCAACAACTTCTGTGGGCTGGGCTGAGCTCGCGGCGGGGCCTCGGTTGGCGACTGTGGACCGACGGTTACCCCCAGCGCACCCTGGGCGGTCGCGGAATCCGTCGGCCGGTACGAAGGTCGAAACATGGCCCGCCACTCAGCCCCGCTGCCCCCACTGCTTCATCGGACCGTGTTCCTTGCGGCCGATGCAGCAGCGTGCGGCGTGTCGAGGGCGCGTCTCAGGGCGAGGGACATACTCCGATTCGGGCAGGGCCTCTACGCACACCGTGACCTCGAGGTGACGGAAGCGATGATGGCAGCTGCGCTGGTGAGGAAGTTCCCGGGCAGCACGGTGTCGGGGTTGAGTGCTGCGCGCCTCCACGGCATCCCGCTGCCGACCTGGCTGAACACCTGGGAGCCCGGGCAGCCAGTGCACCTCAGCGACGCCCCGGGTAATCGTCGCCGGAGCACCCCTCTGGTGACCTGGGATCATTCGCTCGTCCACGGGGCTGATCGAAAGGCGTGGCGGATACCGCGCGTGCCGGCGCTGGGTGACCTGTCGGGGCTCAGTTCGTCCTCAGTCCAACGATCGGGAACAGCCGGCACCGGATCGGGGCCAACCGGTTTTCAAGCGCGCACTGCCAGAACCGATGGGCCTGGGGTGCGCGGATATTCGTTTGTTCCGATGCTCACGCCGGCGCGTCTGTGGATCCAGATCTGCCCGGATCTGCCGTGGGATTGGCGGGTCGCCGTCGGCGATCACCTGGTGCGCATCCCCTTCCACCGGGCTGATGAGCGCTACGGTCGCGGACCCATTGAGTCGCCGTTGACGCTCGCCGAGACCGTCTCCCAGTGCGCCGCGCTTCGCGGTGTCGCACTGGCGAGAGACGCTCTGCCGTTGATCAGGGTCGGTGTCGACTCCGTCCAAGAGACCAGGACACGGCTCGCGTTCGCATGCGGGAGGATCCCTGCCCCGGAGGTCGGCGAGCCGATGCATGATGCCAACGGCCGGATCTGGGCACGCCCCGATTTCCTCTGGCGGGAGTTCAAACTGGTCGGGGAGTACGACGGCATCAAGCACTTCGCGAGTGGTGCCGCTTCTCGGGACCAGGCACGGTCAGCGAGGCTGCGACGCGCGGGCTTCACCGATGTGCACATCTTCTACGACGATCTTCCGCTCAGCGTGCCCGGTCAGACAGACGCAGAGGTCCGGGCTGCGCTCGCGGACTGCGGGGCCGTTCGCTTGGTGGGAGAAGAGCTGCGCCGATTGGGGTGGAAGTCGGGTCAGCGCAGGTGACCGGACTGGCTGGAGAGTCCCGAGTCGTCAGGGGAGCTTCGGGCTAGCTGGGGTGCCTCGGGCCGACCGGGAACGGGGCCGGCTGAAGCTGGTTGGCCGACGGATTCCGCGTTGGCTGGGGCGAACTGTTCACTGAGCACCAACAGAATTCGACGGATGTTCCTTATTCGGGCTGAATAGCGAACATCCGTCGAATTCTGTGGCGGCGGCGGCGCGGCGGCGCGGCGGCGGGGGCCGACGGGGGC
>NZ_JAKRNG010000012.1:0-71766 GCF_022347125.1 Helcobacillus sp. ACRRO | reverse complement strand
GGGCGTCGCCGGTGGGGGAGGGGGCCGACGGGTTCACGGATCGCGACGACATGTCCCCATCGTCCCACGTGGGCAGTTATCCACAGTCCGCGGAGCCCATCGCCATCGGTGCGCGGGCCCGGCAAGAATGGATGCCAGAGGGAGAGGAAACGGCCCCGGCGCTGCTGAGGGGGATAGCGCCGGGGCCACTTCATTGCCCGACCAGATCGAGCAAGGGGTTACACGGTGCCGGTGCGCAACGCTTCCTCTAGGTATTCGGCCTGGCGCATTGCCAAAGCGACGATCGTGAGTGTCGGATTGGCAGCGGCGCCGGTTGTGAACACCGAGCCGTCGGAAACGAACAGGTTCGGAATGTCGTGGGCCCGGCCGAAGGCATCGACTACACCATCGTCCGGACGCTCACTCATACGGCACGTCCCGAGATTGTGTGTGGACGGGTATGGCGGAGTGCGATGAGTCGATGTCGAACCCACTGCTTCGTAAAGGGCCTCCGCTGCGCTGTAGGCATGTTCGCGCATGGCTAGATCATTTGGATGATCGTCGTAATGCACATTTGCGACCGGCAGGCCGAACTGGTCGCTGACAGTGGGGTTCAGCGTGATCGCGTTGGACTCCTGCGGCATGTCTTCACCCACCAGCCAGCAACCAGCCGTATTCGCATAACCGTCGAGGATGGACGTGAAGTTGCGTCCCCACGCTCCGGGCTCTGCGAAACTGGCCAGGAAAGCCGGCCCCAAGGAGATTGTTTCGATGTAGTAGCCGCCGGCGAAGCCGCGGCCGGGATTGTGAACGGATTCATCGGCGATCAGGCCAGCCATGGTCTCACCCCGGTACATGTGCACAGGCTTCGAGAACTGTGCGTATACGCTGCCCGTCAGGTGGCGCATGTAATTGCGGCCGAGCTGCCCCGAGGAGTTCGCAAGGCCGTCCGGAAACAGAGCATTTGCGCTCTGCAGAAGCAGACGCGGGGTTTCGATGGCGTTGCCTGCTACACAGACCACGGCGGCTGCCTGACGCTGCAGGTTGCCGTCTTCGTCGAAGTAGAGGACCCCTTCGATTCGGCCCTTCGAGTCCGTGGTCAGCTCGGCGACATGGCAGTTGGGGCGAAGATCGAGCTTTCCAGTCTTGACAGCACGCGGGATCTCTCGCACCATCGTCGACCACTTCGACTTGTTCTTATCGCCCTGGAAGTTGAAGCCATCCTGGATCGACGCCGGCCGGCCGTCGTAGGGTGCCGCGTTGGTGCCGTAGGGACCGGTTGCGTAGTGCTTGTAGCCCACCTTCTCCGCACCCCCGGCGAGCACCTTGTAGTTGTTGTTCGCCGGCAGCGGCGGGCGCCCGCCGCGATGTGTGGATCCGATCGCGTCCTCGGCACGCGTGTAGTACGGCTCCAGATCCTCATAGCTGATGGGCCAGTCGAGAAGATTCGCACCGTCGATTCGCCCGTAGGTGGAACGGGTCTTGAACTCGTGGGGTTTGAAGCGCGGTGTCGCGCCCGACCAGTGAGTGGTGGTCCCGCCGACGGCCTTCACGATCCACGCGGGCAGGTTGGGGAAGTCCTTGGCGATGCGCCACGACCCGGAGGTCGTCCTCTGGTCAGTCCACGCCATTTGGTTGAAGGCTTCCCACTCAAGGTTCACGTAGTCCTCGTTGTGCAGGTAGGGGCCCGCCTCCAGCAGCACGCATTCGATGCCCATTCGTGTCAGTTCGTAGGCCATGGTGCCGCCACCGGCTCCGGAACCCACGATGACGACCGACGGGGTTGTGAGCTCGATCTTCTTCATTGCCCGCTCCTCCCGGTCCGGTTCGGCTGTCCTGACTGTCGGTTCTGCCCCACGGGTACTGCAGCCGGTCGGACATCTGCGGCGCCGCTGGCGCCAGGGATTGGGGAAATGACATGAGCCAACGGCTCGCCTTCGTACTCCTCGATCCGAGGTTCCGGCAGCCAATCGAGGTCGTTGAAGCCGCGGTCGATGTATCCGCCCTTGTCGAAGGAGGGGCCTTCATACCCGAGCGTTGCCCACACCTCCTCGTCCTCGTACAGGTTCACAACGGCGTTCTGCCGCACGAACCCGAAGAACGGTGTGTGCTGGATCTGCATGAGCAGCGGGTGTGCCTCGTCGGGCTCCATGTCGATGAAGGTGCCGTTGGACAGTGCTTCTAACGACCGCAGCCCTTGGTGGAGCTTCACTTCGGCCCACGGTGACGCGGCGGCTTCCCGCAGAACGATGTCCGCGGTCCGCTCATACGCCGTGATGGGCACCGAGTCATGCGGGAAAATGGCCCGGATCAGATGGGTGAGATAGGCCTTTTCGTCTGGGAGTTGGCCTGCTCTTCTCCCGGTTTCAGTCTTCTTCGACTGCATGACCCCTCCTTAGGTCGTGACGTGATGGCCGCCACAGTAGGAAGAGGGGTCTGGGTGCTCAAGAGGTGTTCTCAGGGCACGAGAATCAGCCTCCGCGGGAGTGTCAGAGTCGGTTCGCGCCCAGGCGGTACGCCCGTGAGGCCCGCGCTGCGGAGGCACGCAGCCGTGATTCGATGTGGCGCTGCCGCCCGTCGTAGGCACCCGACGGAGCCGATATCGCCAGTGACCCGATCAGCAGTCCGTCGCCTGCCCGAATCGCAGCAGCGGCACACGATATCCCTGGCTGGAACTCTTCGTGCTCCCACGCAACACCGCTCTCGCTGATCGCCGCCAGCTCCTCAAGGAGCTCGTTCGGATCGGTCCTGGTGTTCGGGGTGTGCTGCTGAAGAGGAGTCCCAGACACGCGTTCGTGCTGCTCGTCGTGGGAGAGGGATGCGAGGCCGATCTTTCCGAATGCCGTCGCGTGGGGACTCTCATGGAAGCCGAACCCCATCTTCCCCAGACGGGGCGCGTCAGCGGAGTCGGCGACGTCGACCACGACGAAATCGGTGCCGCGATGGACTGCCAGGTAGCAGGCGAGATGGAGGTCATTGTGGAGGCTGCGCACCTCTCGGCGGACAGCGAGCGGCACACCGATATCGTCGTGGAGGCCCTTTGCCAGCACGTGCAGCCGGTAGCCCAGCGCAAACCTGCTTTCGGCGCGGAGATGCACCATGTACCCGAGGTCGATGAGTTCGCTGCATGCCCGGTACACCGTTGGGAGTGGGATGGAAGTCCGTTCCGCGATCGACTTCGCGGAGGCGCTTCCCTGAGACGCGACAGCTTCGAGGATTGCGAACGTCCGCTCCACCTGTCCGTGAGGTGGGTTCTGAGCCGCCTGAAGATCCGCCATTGCGCAAGGCTAGCCCACGAGCAGCGGCGCTGAGGGCTTCTTGCGCGATGAGAAGAGCTGTGGAAGTCGAGGGGCGGCACAGCCCAGGATGGGCACATCGTCCGAGGCAGTCCACCAGTTCAGGAAAGGGAAGACGATGATCCTTATCAATGTGAAGTTCGAGGTCAAGCCGGAGCATGCGGACAATTGGCCCTTAATCTCCGAGGAGTTCACCGAGGCGACTCTGCAGGAACCGGGGAACCTGTGGTTCGAATGGTCGCGCAGCGTCAAGGACCCCAACACGTACGTTCTGATCGAAGCGTTCACCGACGAGGGAGCCTCCCCTCATGTCGAGTCCGAACACTTCAAGGCAATGCAGGAGGAGTTCCCCGCCTATCTGGCGTCGACTCCGCAGATCGTATCGGTCCAGGTGGAGTCCGACGGCTGGGGCCCCATGGGCGAGATCAGCGTCGAGTGACCGGCGGGTCGTGAGGGTCTGATCGATCGGTCGACCGGGCCCTCACGCCAGCGTCGTCGGTCCTACCCTGGAGTCCTCTGTTGTTGCGGCTCCCCCATGCAGTTGTGAGGTGGTTCAGTGTGATGCCCGTGAGCGCAACCGTCATCGGCCTGATGTCCGGCACGTCCCATGACGCGATCGACGCCGCCGCAGCCCAGATCCATCTCGAGGACGGCGCAGCCGGACCCACCCTCGTGCTCCGCCCCCTCGGCCTGATCTCCGCACCGTACGAACCCGGCCTGCGCCGCGCCATCACCGCCGCCCTCCCACCGAGCCCCACCAGCATGGGCGCGGTGTGCGAACTCGACACCCGCATCGGCCAGGCGTTCGCCGACCTCGCCGCCCGCGCCGACACCGAGCTCTGTGACGGCCGCGCCGACCTCGCCGTCTCCCATGGCCAGACCCTCTTCCACTGGGTCGAGGACGGTCGGGTCCGCGGCACCCTGCAGCTCGGGCAGGCGGCATGGATCGCGGAGCGCACCGGCCTGACCACCGTCAGCGACCTGCGCTCGCGGGACGTCGCCGCCGGCGGCCAGGGCGCCCCACTCGTCTCGATCATCGACGTGCTCTGGCTGCACGGCCTGCAGGCCGGCGAGGCCGACGGGACCGCACCGGCCGGCAGCGCAGCCGCCGTGAACCTCGGCGGCATCGCCAACGCCACCGTGCTGCGCCCCGGCGCCGACCCCATCGCCTTCGACACCGGCCCCGCGAACGCCCTCCTCGACGCCGCCGTCCACGACCGCACCGGCGGCCGTCAGAGCGCCGACGTCGACGGTCTGCTCGCGCTCGCCGGCACGATCCACGAGGGACTGCTCAAAGCGCTGCTGGCCGACGGGTTCTACGAGCGGCCCGCCCCGAAGACCACAGGGAAGGAACTGTTCCACCCCGGCTATGTCGCCGAGCGCGCCCGCACCGCCGACCCTCCGATCGACCTGGATGAGCTCAGCCTCGAGGACCTCGCCGCAACCCTGACGGAGCTGACCGCCCGCACCCTCGCCGATGCGCTGACCAGCGCGAACGCCACCGGCGCGCCGGGCCTGGTGGTGCTGTCCGGCGGCGGCACCCGGAACCCGGCGCTCGTCGCCGCGATCCGCCGGCACCTTCCCGCATCGGACGTGCGCATCAGCGACGAGCTCGGATTCGACTCCGCCGCGAAGGAAGCGCTCGGGTTCGCCGCGCTCGGCTTCCTCACCGTCCACGGCCTGCCCGGCGCCCTGCCGTCCTGCACCGGCGCCGGCCGCGCCGCCGTGCTCGGTTCGATCACCCCCGGTACGCGCGGCGCCCCGCCGCTGAGCGGGAGCCCATTCGGCGCCGCGAACCCGTCGGCCCGCATTCCCGCCCCCATCGCCCTCCGAATCGAGCAGCCATGACCCACCACAGCACAGTGCCCGGCGCGATCCGCGACGCCGTCGGCGACCCGAAGCGCCTCACCACCCGCCTCATCGACCGCGCCGCCCGCGCCGGCGACGCCTCCCACTACCTCCTCACCCCCAGCGCCGTCATCACCGCCGCCGACGCCCCCGAAGTGGGCCGGATCCTCGCGGCCGCCACCGCCAGCCGCACCCCGGTCACGATCCGCTCCGGCGGCACCAGCCTCTCCGGCCAGGCCTCCACCGACGGCATCCTCATCGACGTCCGTCAGCGCTTCCGCACCATCGACGTCCTCGACGGCGGCGAGCGGGTCCGCGCCGGCTCCGGCATGACGATCGCCCAGGTCAACAACCACCTGCGCCGCCACCACCGCCGCCTCGGCCCCGACCCGGCCAGCGAAGCCGCCGCCACCATCGGGGGTGTCATCGCCAACAACTCCAGCGGCATGGCCTGCGGCACCGAACAGAACACATACCGCACCCTCGAATCGATGCGGCTCGTGCTGCCCACCGGCACCCTGATCGACACCGCTGACCCGCACGCCGACCGCCGCCTGCGCGACCAGGAGCCCGACATCCATGACGGCCTGCTCCGCCTGCGCGAGCGGATCCGCTCGAACCCGGCGTCCGTCGCAGCGATCCAGGAGCGCTTCGCGCTGAAGAACACGATGGGCTACGGCATCAACGCCTTCCTCGACGCCGAGCACCCCATCGACATCCTCCGCCTGCTCATCATCGGCTCCGAAGGCACCCTCGGCTTCGTCGCTGACGCCACCTTCCGCACCGTCGGCGTGCCTCCGTTCGTCACCACCGGCCTCGGCGTGTTCCCCAGCCTCGACGCCGCCGCCCGCGCCCTGCCCGCGCTCGTCGACTCCGGCGCCGCCACCCTCGAACTGATGGACTCGACCTCGATCGCCGTCGGCCAGGAGCTTGCGGATGCGCCGCCGGAGATCACCGGGTTCCGGCCCGACGGCGAAGCCGCCCTGCTCATCGAATACCGCGCCGAGACCGCCGCGGCCCTCGCCGAGCAGCAGTCCGTCGCGAGCCGCATCCTCGCCGGCGAGGAGCTGCGGGATCAGGTCCGGTTCAGTGAGGACCCCGTCGGCCGCGCGTCCGCGTGGGCGCTGAGGAAGGGGCTGTACGCCTCCGTTGCGGGTGCGCGCCCCACCGGCACCACCGCCCTCCTGGAGGACATCGTGGTGCCGCCCGCCTCCCTCGCGGACACCTGCGCTGACCTGCAGGACCTGTTCGCCGAGCACCGCTACGGCAGCAGCGTCATCTTCGGCCACGCGAAGGACGGCAACATCCACTTCATGCTCACCGACCGCTTCGAGGGCGATGACGCGCTCGGCCGCTACGACCGGTTCACCGAGTCCATGGTGGACCTCGTGCTGTCCCACGGCGGCAACCTCAAGGCCGAGCACGGCACCGGTCGCGCGATGGCGCCGTTCGTGCACCGCCAGTACGGTGACGAGCTCTACGACGTCATGGTGCAGCTCAAGCGCCTCATCGACCCCTCCGGCATCATGAACCCCGGCGTCATCATCAGCGACGACGCCGACGCGCACATGGCGAACATCAAACTGAACCCGCCGGTGGAGGACGAAGTGGACCGCTGCGTGGAGTGCGGCTACTGCGAACCCGTCTGCCCCAGCCGGGACCTCACCCTCACACCGCGGCAGCGGATCGTGGTGCGCCGCGCCGCCGAAGCAGCGCTTGCCCGCGGTGACCTCGACACGGTGGCGGAGCTCCGCGCCGACTACGACTACGAGGGTGTGCAGACCTGCGCGGTGGACGGAATGTGCGCCGTCGCCTGCCCGCTGGGCATCGACACGGGTGCGCTCGTGAAGCGCCTGCGCCGCGAGAAGGCGAACCCGATCCACGCCGCCGCGTGGGCGGGGGCGGCCCGCGCCTGGGCGCCCGTCAGCCGCGGCGCCGCCCGTGCGCTGGACGCCGCCGGGGCACTGCCGCCGTCGGTCCCCGGGGGTCTCTCACGCGCCGGCCGCGCTGTCCTCGGGGCCGACGTGGTGCCCCGTTACACACCGGACCTGCCCGGAGGCGGCGCCGCCCGCCACCTGCTCGGCCGCACGCTCGGCGCGCGCGACGGGGACCTCGTGGGCATCTACCTGCCGGCGTGCGTGTCCTCCATGTTCGGGCCGGCCGACGGATGCGGCAGCGACAGCAGCTGCGGCGACGGTGGCTGCAGTGACGGCGGCTGCAGTGGCGGCGAGCGGGACCGGCACGGCGTGGCCGGCGCCCTCGGCACGGTCCTGGAGCGGGTGGGGCTGCGAGTCGTCATCCCGGACGGCATAGACACGCTGTGCTGCGCCACCCCGTGGACGTCGAAGGGGTACGCGGCGGGCGTCGGCGCGATGCAGCGCCGAGTCAGCGGCGCCGTGCGGCGCGTGGTGCGCGAGCTCAGCGCTGCCGGCGCCCCTGCCGATCTGCCGATCATTTCCGACGCCTCCAGCTGCACCGAGGGCTACGCCTCCATGCTCGCCGACCAGGGATTCCGTGTGGAGGATGCGGTGGAGCTGGTGGCCCGCGAAGCACTGCCGCGCCTGCTGGGCAGCGGGGCCGACGGGACCGCCCCCACCGGTGCGGCGCTTCAGCCGCAGGTGGATGACATCGTCCTGCACCCCACCTGCTCCTCCACGCAGATGGGGCTGAACCCTGCGCTCATCAAGTTCGCCGAAGCCGTTGCGGACACGGTGACGGTGCCCGCGATGTGGTCGTGCTGCGGCTTCGCGGGCGACCGCGGCATGCTTCACCCGGAGCTCACGGACGCCGCCACCGCTGACGAGGCCGCCGAGGTGCGCCGAGGCGTCGACACCGCTGATGACCGCGACGCCGCAGAACCGCGGGGGAGCGGCACTGCACGCGGCAGCCGCGCGTTCGCGTCCTGCAACCGCACCTGCGAGATCGGCATGTCCCGCGCCACCGGCGAGGACTACCGCCACATCATCGAGCTGCTCGCCGACGCGGTCCGCGCCGGCTGATAGGCGGAACCCGTCGGCCCCTCAGGCCAGCGGTGACGCGGGCCCGCTGCAGGGGGAGATGGCGCTGCCGTGGTGGGCGGCCTGGTGGCAGAGGATGCCGGCGAATTCGCTGATCGCGGGGATCTTCATCGCGCCCGGGCGGTTCACGATGCCGATCGTGCGGGGCGGCACGCCGTCCACGGTCCGCACCACCACGTCGTGGTTCGGGGCGGACTCCAGTGAGACGTCGGACATCAGCGCGATGCCGGTGCCGTGCGCGATCAGACGCTGCACCACGGTGGAGTCGTCGGTGGAGTAGCGCACGCGAGGCGTGAAACCGGCGGCATCCGCAGCACACATCAGGTTCGCGCTGCAGCGCTCACAGCCGGCGATCCACTCGTCCTCCGCGAAGTCGGACAGCGACAGGTGCTCCTTCTGGGCCAGAGGGTGGTCCTTCGGCAGCACGAGCCGGACCTGGTCCTCCAGAATCGGGGTCCACTCCAGGCGGCCCTCGTCGTCGAGCTTCGTGTCGGGGTAGCGGAAGATCATCGCCACATCGATCGTGTTCGCCGCGATCCCCGCGATCGCCTCCGGCGGCTCCATCTCGTTGAAGCTGAGGGCGATGCCGGGGTGGCGCTCCGTCATCTCCGCCAGCGTGGGCGGCAGCAGCACCGCCGCGGCCGACGGGAACGTGGTGAAGCGGACCCGGCCCTTCTTCAGCGCCACGATGTCCTCCATCTCCGTGGTCGCCGCCTTCATCGTCTTCGCGATCTGGGCCGCGTGCACCGCCAGGCGCGTGCCCGCCTCGGTGGGGGTGACGCCGCCGGAGGAGCGCAGCAGCAGCTGCATGCCCGTCTCCTTCTCCAGCGCTGACAGGTGCTGGGAGACGGCGGGCTGGGTCCAGCCGAGTTCGCGCGCGGCGGCGCCGATGGAGTGGTTCTTCACAACGGTGTCGAAGATGAGCAGCCTGCGGGGATCCATGCCCGAAGCCTACTACCGGGCCCGTCGGCCGCTGAGGCCCCGCCGGGGCGCCGACGGATGCGGCTTTCCGCACACCTCGCCTTGCAAAAACCCCATTTACGCAACACCCAGGTTGCACAAACGTGTGACCTGTGGGCAGACTGATCCCGCGAACTGAGGTTCGCCTAACCAAACCACCACGACCGTGCTTTCCCAGCCGGCCCACAATCCCGGAGACCTCATGACCGACTTCCGCATCCGCGCCACCGCCTTCTCCCGCCGCTCCGTCCTGCGCACGGGCCTCGCCGGCGCAGCCGCCGCCGCTGTCACCGCCACCCTCGCCGCCTGCGGCAGCTCCTCCGCCGATTCCGGGAAATCCGACTCCGGGAAGTCCGGATCCGCCTCCGGCGGGACCGTCGAGGTCACCACCGCCCGCGGGAAGGCCACCGCCCCGAAGAACCCCGGCAAGGTCGCCGTGCTCGACATCAGCCTCGTGGACACCATGGTGGAGCTCGGCCTCACCGACAGCATCGTCGCCGTGCCGAAGAAGAACCTCCCGGAGCGCCTGAAGTCCCAGTTCTCCAGCGACAAGATCGTCGACACCGGCGCCCTGAAGGAACCGGACTTCGACTCCATCGCCCAGGCCGGCCCCGACCTCATCATGATCGCCGGCCGTTCCGCCGGCCTCTACGACCAGCTCACCCCCATTTCGAAGAACGTCCTCGACTTCACGGTCGACCCCAAGGACTTCCTGAAGAGCTTCACCACCACGACCGAACAGATCGGCGCGGTCTTCGGCAAGGAGAAGGAAGCGAAGAAGAAGATCGAGGAGATCGACGCTCGCGTCGAGGACATCAGGAAGAAGGCCGAGAAGCTCGACGGCACTACCGCCATCCTCATGGTCTCCGGCGGCAAGGTCAGCACCTACGCCCCCGGCTCCCGCTTCGGCGGCATCATCTACGACGCCCTCGGCTTCAAGCCGATGGTGGAGTCCACCAAGGACGCAGCCCACGGCGACACCATCTCCTTCGAGTTCATCGCCGAGAAGAACCCGGCCCGCGCATTCGTGGTGGACCGCGACGCCGCCATCGGCGACGAAGGCAAGGGAGCCAAGGCCGTCCTCGACAATGACGTGGTCAAGCGCGCCGACGCGTTCAAGAACGACTCCGTCGTGTACGTCGACTCCCACGCCTGGTACATCTCCAGCACCGGCATCGCCTCCCTCAACTCCATCCTGGATGACGCCGAGAAGGGCCTCGCAGCAGCCAAGTGACCGCCCGCGCCCTTCCCGTCGTCCCCCGGCGGGAGAGAACAGCGAACGCCGCCGCACTGATCGCCTGTGCGGCGGCTGTCGCCGTCCTCGCCGCCTGCTCCCTCGCCGTCGGCGTAGGACGCCTGTCCCTCTCCGACCCGGCCGCCTCCTGGGACCTGATCAGCCAGTCCCGCCTGCCGCGCACCGTCGCCCTCATCCTCGCCGGCGCCGCCATGGCGATCTGCGGCGTGGTCATGCAGATGCTGACCCGCAACCGCTTCGTGGAGCCCTCTACGGCCGGCACTACTGAATCCGCCGCATTCGGCCTGCTCATCGCCACCCTCGTGGCGCCCGGTCTGCCGATCTGGGCGAAGATGCTGTTCGGCACCGCCGCGGCGGTCGCGGGAACCGCCCTGTTCATCTCCATCCTGCGGGCGGTGCCGATGCGCAACGTCCTCATCGTCCCGCTGATCGGCCTCATGCTCGGCGGCATCATCTCCTCCGTCACCACCTTCATCGCCTACCAGGGCAACCTGTCCCAGGGCCTCGGCGCATGGATGAGCGCGGACCTCTCCGGGGTGGTCAAGGGCCGCTACGAGATGCTGTGGCTACTGGCGCTCGTGGTCATCGCCGTGTGGATCATGGCGGACCGCTTCACCGTCGCCGGCCTCGGCGAGGACTTCACCACGAACCTCGGCCTCAACCATCGCCGCGTCATGACGATCGGCCTCAGCCTGGTGGCCCTGGCCACCTCCGTTGTGGTGATCACCGTGGGCGCGATCCCGTTCCTCGGCCTGATCGTGCCGAACATCGTGGCCCTGTTCATCGGCGACAACATCCGCCGCGCCATCCCCTGGGTCGCGTTCCTCGGCTCCGGCATCGTGCTGGCCTGCGACATCGTCGGCCGCCTCGTCCGCTACCCCTACGAAGTGCCGCTCGGCGTGGTGATGGGCATCGCCGGGTCGCTGATCTTCCTCATCCTCCTGCTGAAGAGGAGCACCCCCGTTGACTGACTCCCGCTACGAGACCCGCTCCGCGGAGGTGGAGGGGCCGACGGATGCCGGCCTCGGATCCAGCCGCGCTCTGCGGCTCCCGTCGGCCCTGCGCAGCCTGCAGGCCCTCGGCCCGTGGGCCCGCATCGGCATCGCCGCCGCCCTAGCCGTCGTCCTGATCGGCGTGTTCCTGACCATCGACCTCGGCGGTGCGTGGCAGTACATCCTGCGCCGTCGGTCCATGACGGTGCTGACGATGGTGCTGGTGGGATCCGCGATCGGGATGGCGACCGTCGGCTTCCAGACCATCACCCACAACCGCATCCTCACCCCCTCCGTGATGGGCTTCGACGCCCTGTTCATGATGGTGGTGACGGTGACGATCGTGATGTTCGGCGCTGCCCGCATCCAGCAGGCGGAGGACTGGACAGTGTTCGCGATCCAAGCGGCCGTCATGATGATCGTCTCCACCGCTCTCTACGGGTGGCTGCTGATCGGGGCGAGGCGCGCCCTGCATGTGCTGCTGCTGGTCGGGATCATCCTCGGGGTGCTGCTGCGCTCCCTCATCAGCTTCATTCAGCGCCTGCTGGACCCCAACGAGTTCCAGGTGCTGGAGGACATGAGCTTCGCCAGCTTCAACCTCACCACCGTGCCCGCGCTCGCCACCGCCGCGGTGCTGCTCGGCATCGGGATCGCGGTGCTGCTGCGTCTGCACCGGGTGCTCGATGTGATGGCGCTGGGCCGCGACCTCGCCGTGGGCCTCGGCATCCCGTACCAGCGGATCCAGATGCTGGTGCTGATCGCGGTGACCCTGCTGGTGTCCGCGGCGACGGCGCTCGCGGGTCCCACCACGTTCTTCGGCCTGCTGGTCGCGCACATGGCGTACGCGACGGTCGCCTCCGAGAAGCACCGGCACACCCTGCCGATGGCGGCGGTGATGAGCGTGATCGCGCTCGTGGGCGGCCAGCTCATCCTCGAGCGCGTCCTCGGCTTCGCCACCGCCCTCAGCGTGGTGGTGGACTTCGCCGGCGGCCTGCTGTTCATCCTGCTGCTCATCCGCAAGAAAGGGCTGTGAGCCATGATCATCTGCGACGGCGTCACCAAGAGGTACGGCACCACCACCGTGGTGGACGATGTCCGCCTGCTGATCCAGACCGGCGGCCTCACCTCCATCATCGGCCCCAACGGCGCCGGCAAGTCCACCCTGCTGTCGATGATGGCGCGCCTGCTGACGATGGACGGCGGGCGCGTCAGCGTGGACGGCCTGGATGTTGCCGCGACGGATTCGGCGGTGCTGGCGCGGCGGCTCGCGATCCTGCGGCAGGACAACCACCTGGACATCCGCCTCACGGTGCGGGACCTGGTGGCGTTCGGCCGCTACCCCCACTCCAAGGGCCGCCCCACCATCGAGGACCGCGTGCACGTGGACCGCGCCCTGGACTACATGGACATGGGCCACCTGGCGGGCCGGTTCCTTGACGAGCTGTCCGGCGGTCAGCGCCAGCGGGCGTTCGTGGCGATGACGCTCGCCCAGGACACCGAGTACATCCTGCTCGACGAGCCGCTGAACAACCTCGACATGCCGCACGGCGTCGCGATGATGAGCGTGCTGCAGCGGGCGGCGAAGGAGCTCGGCAAGACCGTGGTGGTGGTCATCCACGACATCAACTTCGCCTCCGCCTATTCGGACCGCATCATCGCGATGCGGGAGGGCCGCGTGATCGAACAGGGGACGCCTGCCGAGATCGTGACGCCGCCGGTGATGCAGGAGGTGTACGGCCTCACCGTGGATGTGGTGGAGCACGGCGGTCACCCGTTCGCGCTGTACTTCCATGCGAGTGCCGTGCGCCCCACGGACGAGGCAGAAGCGGCGCCGAGCGGCCAAGAGACGGGTCGCGTGCGGTAAAGAAGGGGCCAATTCCTGGTCAGCTGTCGAGGCGGCCGACGGGACCGGAGCGGCCGGACCAGCTGAGACCGGCTCGGAGACCGTGCTGTGACCTTTGCGGTATCCGAATTGGTCGACCAAGCGGTAGATGCGTCGTACTGTTGGATGGTCTGCACTTGTGCAGTCGCTATTCTGACGGAGACGATCACATCTCGGAAACGACGGTACGCCAGTGACTATTGAAGACTTCTTCCGGCTTCTCCTGCGCAACGCGCTGCTGATCAGTCTGCTCACGCTGCTCGGCCTCGCGGGCGGCTACGCCTTCTCGTACACCAAGCCCACGGTCTACGAGGCGACGGCGCTCGGCTACGTGACCGCCCGCGTTGAGACGGACGCGAACGGGCAGGAGATCCCCATGGGGGGAAGCGTCCCCGCTGCCGGTGGGGACGCGGAGAAGTACGGAACCGCGCAGACCTATCTGCCGCTGTTCAACACCCCGACTGTCGGCCAGGCCGTCATCGACGATCTGGGCCTGCAGGGCACCAGCGCCCACGCGATCGCCTCGAACCTGACGGCATCGATCGACCCGAACGTTCCGATCATCACCGTGAAGGCGCGCGCCTCCTCCCCGCAGCGAGCCCAGGAGATCGCGAATTCGTCCATCACCGCCGTGAACCGCGAGGGCGCGTTCCTGCTCACCGGTGACCGCGACTCCAAGGACGCGCCGATGACCCTCATCTCGTATGAGGCGGCGGACGTCCCGAGCGCCCCCGTTGCGCCGAACCGGATGAAGTTCGCCGCGGCCGGTGCCGCCGCCGGTCTGGTGCTGGCGCTCGCGCTGTCCTGGCTGCGCAACCGCAACGACTCCCGCGTGCGCACCGTGGACGACATCAAGTCGAAGACCCCCGTCACGGCGCTCGGCGTGCTGCCGGACTCCCGCGACCTCACTCGTTCGAAGTCCGGGGAGCTGCCGGAGCCGAAGGAGTTCCACTCGAAGGAGGCGCTGCGCAAGCTGCGCACGAACCTCCGCTTCGCCAACGTGGACAACCCGCCGCGCTCCATCGTGGTGTCGTCGTCCGCGCCCGGTGAGGGCAAGTCGACCGTGGCGGCGAACCTGGCGCGCGTCATCGCCCGCTCCGGTGAGAAGGTCATCCTGATCGACGCCGACCTGCGCCGCCCCACGGTCGCGAAGGCGTTCCAGGTGGACGGCGCGGTTGGCCTGTCGCAGCTGATCGCCGGTTCCGTGGACCTCGAGGACGCGCTGCAGCCGTCGGGAGTGCGCGGCCTGTCCATCCTGCCGGCGGGCCAGATTCCGCCGAACCCGTCGGAGCTGCTGGGCTCCAACCGCATGGCGGACATCGTGTCGCGCCTGTCCGCGGACCACTTCGTGGTGATCGACGCCCCGCCGATCCTCGCCGTCACCGACGCTGTTCTGCTCAGCCGCCACACGGACGGCGCCCTGATCGTCGCGGTCCCGGGCCGCACCCGCGTGGAGGGGCTGAGCCGCTCCATCGAGTCGGTGCGCGCCGTCGGCGGCACCGTGCTCGGCGCGGTCATGAACCGTGCCTCCGGCAACCTCATCACCCGTCTCGCCTACGGTGACGCGGAGTACGGCTACTCGGCGTACGGCTACGCGGCGACCACGTACACGTACACGGAGGACCGCAAGGGCAACAAGGTGCGCCGCCGCAAGCGCAAGCTCGAGGAGGACCTCGAGGCGCCGGAGCACGGCATCGGTGAGGATGCGGAGATCCGCCCCGCCGGTGTGCCCGCGTCGGCCGCGATCGCTGCGGCGCCGGCAGCTGCCGCCAAGCCTGCTCCCGCGGCAGCGAGCCCCGCCCCTGCAGCCGAGCGCCCTGCGCCCGCAGCCGAGCGCCCTGCGCCGTCGGCGCCGGCCGCGACCGCTGTTCGGCCGACGGATGCTGACGAACCGGCGACCGGACCCGTGCGCCGCTCCCGCCTCGGCCGCCGCGCCCGCTCCCTCGGATCGAACGAGCAGAACTGATGGGCTCCTCGCGGCGCAGCGTCGGCGTCATCATCCCCAGCTACGGACCGCTCGATGACGCGGCCCGCGTGCTGGCTGACCTCGCCGACACCGCCCCGGCAGCACGGACCGCTCCAGCCGCCCCGCAGCGCATCCTCGTGATCGACGACGCCTTCCCCGGCGGCATCGACGAAAGCGTCCTGCCGGGCCGAGCCGAACTGATCCGCCGCGAGGAGAACGGCGGTTTCGGCGCCGCCGTCAACACGGGACTGCGCATCCTCGACGAGGACGGCATCGACCTCGCCCTCGTCCTCAACTCCGACCTGCAGCTCCCGCCGAACTTCCTCCCGGACCTGCTCGAGCACGCCGAACCGTGGCAGCCCGCCGTCATCGGCTGCCGCAACGAGACCGAGGACGGGCACAGCGGGTACGCCGCCCGGCACTTCCCGACCGTCGGCCACCAGGTGGTGGAATGGCTGCACCCCCTTGCCTCCCAGCGGCACCGACGGATCCTGCACACCGCCGTGGGCCACGACATGGACGCCGAAGCCGGCACCGGCATGATCCCCGTGGACTGGGTGAGCGGCGCCGTCATGCTGCTGCCCGTTGCCGAGGTGATGGCGGCCGGCGGCCTCGAGGAGGACTTCTTCATGTACACCGAAGAAGTGGACCTGCAGAAGCGCCTCGCGGAGCGCGGCATCGCCCGTCTCCTGGACGCCGACCTCACCGTGGTGCACGCCGGCGGCGGCAGTTCGGGCGGGGAGGAGCGCCGACGGGGCTGGCTGACCAGCGCCCGCGACCTGTACGCCGCGCGCCACCTCAGCACCCGTCGGCTCCGCGCCGGCCTCACCGCCGCCAGCGTCATCAACCTCGGCTGGAACAGTGCCCGCCGCGCCGCCGGCCGGGACGTGCGACCGCTGGAGAACTTCCGCTTCGAAATGGGCCTGCTGCGCACCGCGCGGGCCTTCACCGCTGAGCGCACCCGCACCGGAAGGACCCGCTGACATGATCCGCAAGCGCCGAGCAGAGACGACCCCGCGCCGCGCTCGCCACACGGGGCTCGCACACCCCGAGTCCCTCAGCGACTGGCAGCAGTGGCAGGACTCCCAGCGCCGCCTCCAGATCGCGAAGGCCGCCGTCACCGGCCGGATCAGGAACCGCGGCCGCGCCCCCGAAGCACCCGCCGCCCCGGCGCTCACCCTCACCGAACGCGCCGGCACCACGTCGGGACGCCTCCTGATCCCCATCGACACGCTTTCCGCGACCTCACTGAATGCCTGTCTGAGTGTCCTGCCGTATGTCTCAATGTCGGTGGCTGTGCTGCATCCTGCGGCGCTGGATCTCACGAGTGTCCTTGGCGCCGGTTTCGTCCAGCGAGCGCTGGACTGCCCGTCGGACCCCGATGTGGTAGCAGCGCAACTCGTCAACGATGCGCCCACCGCGGTTCTCACCACTTCCACGCACCTGGTTGCGGGCGCAGTTGCTGATGAGGTCAGTCGGCGTGCTGGAATCTCGCAGTACGTTGTGCAGCACGGCGCCCTCACCCCGTTTGCGCCGCCGCTGCCGCGGGAGGCGCATCTGCTCGCCTGGACCGATGCCGACGCCGACTTCTGGACCTCCTCCCGCAGCGACCTCACCGCCACCACGGTGGGCAGCCAGCACCTGTGGGAAGCCGCCCAGAACCCCCTCGAGGACGACATCGACGAACGCCCCGTGTTCCTCGGTCAGCTGCACGGCGCCGAACTGCCGCGCACCGTGTCCGGCGGCGCCGCCGTCCGCTTCTGCCGCTCCACCGGCGCCCTCTACCGCCCGCACCCGCGGGAGGAGGATGCCCTGTCCCGCGCCCAGCACTGGACGATGAAGAAGGCCGGCATCGAGTTCGCGGACACCAGCGTGCCCCTGTCGCAGGTGCCGAACCAGGTCGTCGCCGTGTTCTCCACCGGCGTCCTCGAAGCGTCCGTGCGCGGCATCCCCGGCTGGGTGTACGCCGAGCGGCCGCCCATGTGGGTGGTGGAGTTCTGGCGCCGCTACGGCATGGCCACGTGGGGGTCCTCGGAGCCGACGGCGCCCCCCGCGCTCATCGACGCCGAACCCGCGACCCTGATCGCCCCTGCCCTCGGCGGTGCCGCGTGAGCATCCTCGCCGTCATCCCCGCCCGCGGCGGATCCAAGGGGATCCCCCGCAAGAACCTCCTCGAAGTGGGCGGCCAGCCCCTCATCGCGTGGACCATCGCTCAGGCCATCGGCGCCGGTGAGGACGTCCACGTGGTCGTCTCCACGGAGGACGCCGAGATCGCGGAGGTCGCCGCCTCCTACGGCGCTCACATCATCGACCGTCCCGCGGAGCTCGCCGTGGACACCGCCCCCACCGAACCGGTGATCCTGCACGCCATGGACGAGGTGGAGAAGGACGGCATGGAGCTGGAGGGAGTGATGCTGCTTCAGGCCACCAGCCCCGTGCGGCACCCGGACACGATCCGCCGCGCCATCGACCAGTTCCGCACCACCGGCGCGGACAGCCTCGTGGGCGTGACGCCCCAGTCGCCGTTCTTCTGGCACCCGCCGACGGGGCAGGACCCGTCGGCCCGCGCCGACTACGACTGGCGCAACCGGCCCCGCCGACAGGACCTGCAGCCGCAGGAGATGTTCTACTTCGAGAACGGCAGCCTGTACCTGACGGCACCCCATATCTACCGTGACACCGGCAACCGCATCGGCGGCACGATCTCCCTCTTCATCCTCGACGAGGTCGAAGGCGTGGACATCGACACCATTGCCGACGTCGCAGCTGCCGAGCAGATGCTCGCCCGGATCGGATGGACACTCACATGATTCTCGACCGCTCAACCGCCCCCTACCTCGTAACCGACCAGGACTCGATCCTGGACGCACTGGCCCGCATCTCGGAGAACCGCAGCCGGGTCGTGTTCGTCGCCGATGAGCACGGCGCGGTGCAGGGGTCCCTGACCGACGGGGACGTGCGCCGCTGGCTTGTCACCCAGACCACTCCGGACCTGCAGCAGCCGGCTCTGTCCATCGCGAACCGCGACTTCGTGCACGCCCGCTACGGCACCCCGGTCCCGCAGATCGAGGCGCTGCTGCGCCCCGGGGTGGACCGCATCCCCGTGCTGGACGCCGCCGGCCGCCTCGTGTCCGTCGGCTCCGCCGGCGACGACACCCTCACCATCGGATCGCGCACCATCGGCCCGGGCCGCCCCGCCCTGATCATCGGCGAGATCGGCAACAACCATCAGGGCGATGTGGAGCTCGCCAAGCGCCTCGTGGACGAATGCGTCCGCGCCGGTGTGGACACGGTGAAGTTCCAGCTGCGGGACATGGCTTCGCTGTACCGCTCCGGCGGCGGCCACTCCCACGGGGAGGACCTCGGCCCGCAGTACACGATGAACCTGCTGGCGAAGTACTCCCTCAGCGCGGATGACATGTTCCGCGTGTTCGACCACTGCGCGGACCGCGGCGTGGACGCCATCTGCACTCCGTGGGACATCGTCTCCGCCGACGCTCTCGAACGCTACGGCCTGCCCGGTTACAAGATCGCCTCCGCGGACCTCACCAACGATGAGCTGCTCGGCCACGTGGCCGACTTCCATCGGCCGATGATCGTCTCCACCGGCATGTCCACGGAGCAGGAGATCACCGGCGCCGTCGACATCCTCCGCGGCCACGGCGCCCCCTACGCCCTGCTGCAGACCCAGTCCACGTACCCGGCGCCGTTCAAGGACGTGAACCTGAAGTACATGGACCGCCTCGCTGAGCTGGGGGACTGCCTCGTCGGCTACTCCGGGCATGAGCGCGGCTGGCACGTGCCCGTGGCGGCGGTGGCGCGCGGCGCCGCCATCATCGAGAAGCACGTCACGATCGACAAGTCCCTCGAGGGCAACGACCACAAGGTGTCGCTGCTCCCCGATGAACTGGAGCGCATGGTCCGCGAGATCCGCGACGTGGAGGAGGCGCTCGGCTCCGCGCAGCCGCGGGAGCTGTCCACCGGTGAGCTGATGAACCGCGTGAACCTCGCGAAGTCCCTGGTCGCGGCCCGTGACCTGCGCGCCGGTGACACGGTCACCGCCGCCGACGTCGACGTGAAGTCACCCGGGCGGGGCCTGCAGCCGAACCGTCGCGACGCCCTCATCGGCACCACCCTGCACCGTGACGTGCCCGCCGGGGACTTCTTCTACCCGGGTGATCTTGCCGGGCAGGCGCAGGAGCACCGCACGTACGCGTTCCGCCGCCCGTGGGGTCTGCCGGTGCGGTTCCACGACTTCCGGGACCTGCTGAAGGTGTCGGAGCCGGACTTCCTGGAGTTCCACCACTCCTCGAAGGACATGGACCTGGACCCGTTGGACTTCTTCGCCGCGGACGAGACGCTGCCGGGCTTCTTCACCGCCCACGCCCCCGACCTGTACGCCGGGGACTTCCTCATCAACCTCGCCTCCGATGACGAGGAGATCTTCGAGCGCTCCATCCGGGAGGTGCAGAAGGTCATCGACATGACCCGCGACATGCGCCGCTTCTTCCAGGTGAAGGACGACCCCATCGTCATCGTCACCATGGGCGGGTTCCTCCCGGACCGGCATGTGCGCCCCGAGGAGCGCATGCCGATGTATGAACGGATCCAGCAGGGCCTCGAGCGCGTGGACGAGGAGGGCGTGCGCCTGACCGCGCAGACCCTGCCGCCGTTCCCGTGGCTGATGGGCGGGCAGCAGTTCCACAACCTGTTCATGGATCCGGAAGACACCGTCTGGTTCTACGAGAAGTACGGCCGCCGCCTCACGTTCGATGTGTCCCATTCGAAGCTCGCCGCGAACTTCGCGCACCGCCCGTTCAGTGAGTACGTGGACGCGATGGTGCCGATCTCCGACCACCTGCACGTGGTGGACTCCGTCGGCGTGGACGGCGAGGGCGTCCAGGTCGGCGAGGGCGAGGTGGACTGGCGCGACTTCGCGGAGCGGATCGACCGCCTGAACCCGTCGGCCCCGTTCATCCCGGAGATCTGGATGGGCCACGTCAACAACGGCGAAGGCTTCTTCACGGCCCTGGACCGCCTGCAGCAGTGGATGTGAGGGGCACACCCGCGCCCGCCGCGCGTCCGCTCGTGCTGTGGGCGGCGCCGGTGGCGGAGGCCGGCGGGGCGGCGCGCCACCTGCTGGACGTCGCCCGCGCCGGCATTCCCGGCCACCGGCTCGTGTTCGCGGTGCCGGAGGGGCCGCTCGCCGGGCAGCTGCGCGCGGCGGGGGCCGCTGTGGTGACGGGCCCGATCGGGGCGGCCGACGGGGCACGCATCGCCGTCCCGGCGCTGCGCCGCATCGTGTCCGCGCTTCGCCCGCAGATCGTGCACACCCATTTGGCGTTCGCGGACCTCGCCGTCAGCGCCGCCACCGCCGGCATCGACGTGCGGCGCGTCTCGACGGAGCACGGCATCGCCGCGGACTCCCGCCTCTACCAGCGCTCCGCCGCCGCGGCCCGCGTGAAGGCGCGCCTGCACTCGGCGCGGCTGAGGCGAACGGACCACGTCATCGCGGTCAGCGAGTCCACCCGGAAGCAGATCCAGCGGCAATGGGGGAGCGGCGCCCCCATCACGGTGATCCGCAACGGCATTGACCGGCCGGGCTCGCCAGTCGCCCCGGCGGCGGGTCTGCGGATCCTGTCCCTGTCCCGCCTCGCCCCGGAGAAGCGCCTCGACTGTGTGCTGCGCGGCTTCGCCGAACTGCACCGCATCCACCCGGAGGCGCGGCTCACCCTCGCCGGGGACGGCCCCGAACGCGGCGCCTGCGCGGACCTCATCGCAAGCCTCGGACTCGATGACGCCGTCACCATGCCCGGCGTCGTCGACTCTGATTCAGCGCTTGCCGTCCATGACGTGGTGGTGCAGCTGTCCGCGTGGGAGAACCTGTCGTACACGCTGCTGGATGCCGCAGCCCGCGGGCTCGGCATCGTCGCCACCGATGTGGGCGGCAACGCGGAGATCACCGGCGGCGCCGGGCTGACCCAGGACCCGTCGGACGCCCCCGCGGTGGCCCGCGCCCTCCAGCAGCAGTGCCTGCAGCCGTCGGAGCGGCCCGCGCTCGCGGAGACGATTCCCTCCGTGCAGGGGATGGTGGAGCAGATCTCCGCCGTGTACCGTCGGGTCCTGACCGACCGGCCGATCAGGGAGGTGAGCCGCCGGTGACCCACGACCATCATCCCGTGCTTCCCGGACGCCGCGACCGCGCCGCCGAGACCGCCACCGCGGTGCGCGACCGCCTCGGCGAGTACGCCCGTGAGACCGGCAGCATCCGCATCGCCGAATTCGTGCTGTTCTTCCTGCTGATCTCCGGTCTCGGCCCGCTGGGCGGCGGGGTCTATTCGTACACCCTGATCGTGCCGGTGCTGTGCGTGCTCGCGTTCATGCGGCGGCCGCGCGTGGAGCTGAAGAACCAGGAGCTGCTGATCGCGGCGCTGATCCTGGCGATGCTGTACCTGTTCCTCGTGTCCATGTGGGGCGTGCAGGACGCTGCCATCGCGGCGGACTGGCAGGGCCGCCTCATCAAGTTCAGCGCCTTCACAGCGGCCCTGTTCTTCCTCGCCTCCGGGCGGATCGACCTGCGCTCCGGCATCGCCGGGATGACCACCGCGCTGGCCATCAACGTGCCCCTGTTCTTCATGGGGCTGGTGTCCGCGGACTACGGCAAGTACCTGACGGGCTGGCTGGGCGATAAGAACGTGGCGGGGCTGACGTACTGCATCGTCGGGCTGATGGCGCTGCACTACGTGAAGCGGCCGGGGCCGCGCGCCCTCACCTTCCTGTTCTTTACCGGTGCGCTGTGGCTGACGGGTTCGCGCACCTCGCTTGCGGCGTATGCGGCGGCGCTCGGCTGGGTGTTCCTCGCGCCGAAGCTGCCGGTGGTGGGCCGCTGGCTGCTCGCTGTCATCATCGCGTTCGTGGTGAACCGGATCTCGGAGGACTATTCGCAGGTCGGGGTGTTCTCCGATCGTGAGGGTTCGGACCTGCTGCGCGCCCGCATCGACGCCGCCTCCGAGCTGAAGGCGGAGGATGCGCGGTTCGTCGGCAACGGGCTCGGGGACGCGGTCGTGTCCATGGAGGGCAACACCTGGTTCTTCCACTCCTCGTATCTGACGGCGCTGGTGGAGGGCGGCTGGCCGTGGCTGATCTTCGTGGTGGCGGTCAGCGTGATCGTGATGGTGCAGCCGTTCCGGCAGCACCCCACCCCGGACGAGGTGTACGCGCAGGCGCTCGGCGTTGCCATCCTCGTCTGCGCGTGGCGTCTCGGCGAAGTGTTCTACACACCGATGTGGATGGTCGCGATGGCGTTCGCCATCTATGCGCAGCAGAAGGCGCGCATACAACGCGAGGTCAGCGACCCTGGGCCGGGCTGGGCGAGCAGCGAGCACGCTGCGGATCCAGCCGCCGAGCATGGAAGGGACGGGTGATCCTCATGAGCAACGCCATTGATGTCTCCGTGGTGGTCTGTGTGCGCAACGGAGCGGCCACGATTCAGCGACAATTGGACGCGCTTGATGCGCAGATCGAGCATCCGCCGTTCGAAGTGGTCGTTGTGGACAATGGGTCAGCCGACGGCACCGCTGACCTCGTTCGACAGTGGGTCGGCCAACCGGTGCATGCGGCCGAGCGGATCACCCTGGTGTCATCCGGCCCCGCACCGGGTATCCCTCACGCGCGCAATATCGGGTGCTCGAATGCTCGGGACGGGTCATCGCGTTCTGTGACGCCGACGATGCAGTGCGGCCGCACTGGGTGGCAGCGATGTCAGCGGCTGTGACAAGCAGAGAGTTGGTCGGCGGTCGCCTCGTTCTGTGGAACACGGCCGGCGAACGAGTCCACAAGGAATTCGGGTCGGGGTTGATCGCGACTTCCTACCTGCCCACAGTGGGCGCAGCGAACTGTGCGGTTGCACGGTCAACCCTTCTGGCTGTGGGCGGGTTCGATGAGTCCCTGCCTCCCTACGGGTTCGACGACGTTGACTTCTCCTGGCGTGTCCAGGAAGCGGGGTTCCCGCTGGTCTACGCACCTGGAGCCGAGGTGGACTTCACCCTTTCCGACACAGCCGCGAGTGTGCGCAAACGTTTCCTGCTGGGGCAGGGACGGGTTCTGATGGCTCACCGGTATCCGCGGTACGACTCATCGCGCTACACCCCATGGACCACTGTTCGTGAGCTTCTGCAGTCGGCCGGAGCTCTGGCATACGGCCTCGTCCGACATCGGTACCTCGACAGACAGACAGCATCGACGGTCGTCGAGAATGCGGGGCGCACATGCGCAGCCATGCGCCACCGTGTGACGGGTCTTCCTTCTTGTAGGCTGATTCCGGAGCAGGATCGGTGACGATGACGAGCGCCCCCACGATCGCGATCGCCGCGAACAACGGCGACATCGGCGGCGGTGAGGTCATGCTGCTGGCCATCGCCGAAGCGCTGCGGGAACTCGGTCACCGCCCTCTGGTCCTCGGGCCGACGGAGCCCTCCGAGATCATCGACGCCGCCGCTGACCGCGGATTCGCGACCCACGCGATCCCCTCGTCTTCTCGCCCCGCCTATATGGCCGGCCTCGCGCTGTGGCGTCTGCGGAACCGCCGCTCCGGGGGCCGGGCTCTGCCCCTGTGGTGCAACGGGCTCGTGCCGTCGCTCGCCACCGTTGGCCAGGGGCCCCGCCTGCTCGAACTGCATGCCCTGCCCGCCGGCGTCAACCGCTTCGCCGCTGCGGTGGCGCTGGCCGACTCCGCCCCGCTCGTGGTCCCGTCCCGCTTCATGAAGACACGTTTCCCGCGTGCCCGAGTGCTGTGGAACTGGGTGGAGGATCCCGGCTTCGCGCCGGCGCGGGACGGTGGCGCGGGAGAGCAGCCGAACGTGCCGGATCCCGGCGCACCCATTCGCATCGGCTTCCTCGGCCGGCTCACCCGCGACAAGGGCGTCGACGTCCTCCTGCACGCCTTCCGGACCGTCCAGCAGCAGAGCCCCCGCCCAGTCGAACTCGTGCTCGGCGGGGAGAACCGCTTCGGCACCAGCGAGGACGACCGCGTCATCCAGGGCCTCATCGACCACACCGAGGACGTGCGCGTCCTCGGCTGGGTGCCGCGCGAGGAGCTGTTCGCCCAGGTGGACCTGTGCGTGTTCCCCTCGAGGGCGGAGGAGACGTTCGGCCTCGTCGTCGCGGAGGCGATGGCGGCGGGGATGCCGTTCATCATCAGTGACGCGGGTGCTCTTCCAGAAGTGGCCGGTCCCGAGCACCCCTTCAGGGCACGAAACGGTAACGATTCCGACCTGGCGCGGGTTATCCTGAAGGCGATCGACGAGCTCGGCGATGACCATGCATCGCTTCTGCGCAGGGCCCGCCGGAGGTACGAGGAGGACTTCTCACCAGAGGCGGGCACCCGCCGGCTTCGAGAGCTCCTGACCGACCTGACATGGGCGAGGAGCGGCTGAGCGCCGATGACCCCCACACCGACCATCGCCATAGCGAGCAATGCCGGCACCATCAGCGGTGCGGAGACGATGCTGCTCGCCATCGCCGACGGCATGCGAGTCCTCGGCCACCGCCCCCTGGTGATCGGCCCCGCCTCCCCCTCCGAGCTCGTGGACCGCGCAGCCGCACACGGCTTCGACACCCACCCCGTGCCCGCCGCCACAACGCGCGCCTACCAGCGTGGGCTCGCCGCCTGGCGCCTGCGCAACCTCCGCATCCCCCTCTGGTGCAACGGCCCCGTGCCGGCCGCCGCCACCATCGGGATGGGGCGCCGCATCATTGAGATGCAGGACCTGCCGGTCACGATGTCCGGGGCCCAGGCGCGCATCGTCACCGTCGGAGCAGACCGCGTCATCGTCCCCTCCGCCTTCATGGCGGCCCGCATCCCCGGCGGCCACGTGATGATGAACTGGACGGAGGACCTGCCGTTCATGCCGCGGGAGCTGCCGGCCGACGGCCCCCTCACCCTCGGCTTCATGGGCCGCCTCACGCCCGAGAAGGGTCTCGATGTCCTCCTGGACGCCGTCCACATCCTGAACGACCGCCTCGGCGGCGACTACCGGCTCGTCATCGCCGGTGACGACATCGGCGACGACGCCGACTTCCGCTCCCTGCAGCGACAGCTGAGCGCCCTCGGTGACCGGGTGGAACTCGCCGGGCGCCTCAGCCGGGAGGAGTTCCGCACGCGCGTGGACCTCGCTGTGATCCCCTCAGTCGCACCCGAATCGTTCGGCCTGGTCGCGGCCGAAGCCCTCGCCATGGGTCTGCCGGTCGTCGTCTCCGACGCCGGCGCCCTGCCCGAGGTGATGGGGGAGATGCACCCGTGGATCGCCCGATCCGGTGACGCCTCCGCCCTCGCCGACGCCATCCGCGGCGCCGTCAGCGCCACCCCCGTCCAGCACACGGCGATGGTGCAGGAGGGCCGCGACCGCTGGGAGGAGATGTTCTCCCCGCGCGCCGGCCACCGCCGCCTCCGCCGCCTCCTCCTCAACCCCGGAATAGCGCATGTCTGATCCCACCGCACGAGCCGCCCACCGCGACCGCGTCGACGCGCCCGTCGCCTCCGTCATCGTCCCCTCCTACCGAGGCGCGGACCGCGTGCCCGCCCTCCTCGACTCCCTCGCGGCCCAGCAGGACGGCACGCCGCCGTTCGAGGTGATCGTGGTGGTCGACGGCGTGGACGACGGCACCCCCGCGATCGTCGATGCTGAGACCCGCATCGATGCCCGCGCTATCGTGTTCCCCGAGAACCGCGGACGGGTCGCCGCCCTGAACGCCGGCTTCGACGCCGCCCGCGGTGATGTCCTCATCCGCTGCGATGACGATCTCGTCGTCCCGCCCGGCTACATCAGTGCTCATGTCCGCGCCCACGCCGGGGAAGGGGAGTGCGCCGCGGTGGGCCTGACCCGCGACATCCACGACGACTCCGCTTACGCCCGCGCCTACGGCCGAGCCGCCGCCGTGGCCTCCGCTCGCCGCGCCGGCGCCCTTCCCGCGGACCAGCGCTGGACCCTGTGGGCCGCCAGCTGTTCCGTGCCCCGCGCCGTCCACGACCGTCTCGGCGGCTACTCCAGCGCGTACACCTCCTACGGATGGGAAGACATCGACTACGGGTGGCGCTTGCACGACGCCGGCATCCCCATCGTCATCGCCGGTGGAGCCGACGCCGAGCATCACGGGCCCGCCCGCTCCGCAGCGGCGCGGTCCGCGAAGGCGTTCGACTCCGGCAGCGCCCGCGCTCTGTTCCACCGGCGGCATCCGTCGGCCCCGCTGCCCACCCCGACCACCCCGCCGGGCCTGTGGGGAAGGGCTGTGGACCTCGCGGCCCGCACGATGCGCCGCGGCCCCGGCGCCCTGCCCGCAATGGCCGACCGCGCAGCCCGCGTTCTGCCCGCGCCGGTCGCGCGCAAAGTCATCGCCGTCAGTGTGGAGGGCGCCGCCCTCGCCGGCCATCGGCATGCTGAGCGCACCGCCCTGGCAACCACCGATCACGCCAGGGCCCGCCGCCCCCGCATCGCCATCGCCCACGACTACCTCACCCAGCGCGGCGGCGCCGAACGCCTCGTGCTGTCGATCGTGCGCGCCTTCCCCGACGCCGAGGTCCACACCCTCTTCTACGAACCGGACCAGACCTACCCCGAATACCGCGACGTCAGGATCCGCACCTCCCCGCTGAACCGCATCGGGCTGTTCCGCCGCGATCCGCGCCTGGCCCTGCCGCTGCTCGCACCGGCCGCCTCCGCCCTGCGGATCGACGCCGACCTCGTCATCGCCTCCTCCTCCGGCTGGGCGCACGCGTTCGGCCGCACCGGGCGCATGGCCGTGTACTGCCACAGCCCGGCTCGCTGGCTGTACGTCGCCAAGGACTACCTCGGCTCCGCCGGCCGCCTCTCCCCGCAGCGCCTCGCCCTCGCCGTCCTCACCGCCCCGCTGAAGGCGTGGGACCAGCGCGCCGCCCGCGCCGCGGACACCTACCGCGGCAACTCCACCGTGGTGCGCGAGCGCATCCGCCGCGTCTACGGCATCGACGCCCCCACCCTGTTCCCGCCGTTCTCCCCGTCCGTCGCCGACGGTGAGCAGACTATGCCCGCCGGCGTCACCGGCTGGGGTGAGGACGGCGGCCACTACCTCGTGGTGTCCCGCCTGCAGCCCTACAAGCACGTGGACCGCGTCATCGCGGCGTTCCGCGACACTCCGGAGCGCCGCCTCATCGTGATCGGCCGCGGCCCCCTCCGCGACCAGCTGCGCTCCGACGCGCCCGCGAACGTACGCCTCCTCGAAGACCTCACCGACGCCGAGATGCGCTGGGCATACGCCCACGCCCGCGCCCTCATCGCCGCCAGTCACGAGGACTTCGGCCTCACCCCCCTCGAAGCGGGAGCGCACGGCATCCCCACCATCGCGCTGCGCGCCGGCGGCTATCTCGATACGATCCGCGAAGGCACCAACGGCCTCTTCTTCGAGGAGCCGACCCCCACCGCCATCCGCGACGCCGTGGACCGGTTCGAGCAGCACCCGCCGTTCGGGGTCGACGGGATCCGCGCCCACGCCGAGACCTTCTCCGAAGAGCGGTTCATCCGCGAACTCCACAGACTCGCCGACCAGCTCGCCCCCTCCAGCACCCCCTGACCAGAGAATCAGACCGACAGAAGGAACAGCTATGCACATTGCGATCACCGGAGGCGCCGGCTTCATCGGCCGTCACGTTGCCGCCCAGCTCGTCGATGCAGGGCACACCGTCATCGCCCTGGACAGTCTGCTCGACCAGGTCCACGCAGACCCCATGGCTGATGCTGATGCCTTTCCCGGCAGGGTCGTGAAGGGGGACATCCTCGACGAGTCAGCCTGGGCTGAGCTCGGTGAAGCGGAAGGGCTCATCCACCTGGCGGCGGAGACCGGTACCGGCCAGTCCATGTACGAACAGGACCGGTACCGGCGCGTGAACGTGGACGGCACTCGGCGGGCAGCGCAGTTCGCCGTGGAGCACGACATCCCGATCGTGTCCCTGAGCTCTCGTGCCGTGTATGGCGAGGGCCGCACATTGTGGCCCGACCGGGGGATCGTCTTCGGCGAGCGCCGGGGCCCCGGCGCCGTCGCCGAGGCCTCCCGGGAGAGCGATGAGCACCACCCAGTCTCCGTGTACGGTGAGACCAAGTCGGAGGCGGAGGCAGTCCTCTCCAAGACCACCGCGAACCGCGTCCCTTCCGCGATCATCCGCCCCCAGAACGTCATCGGGTACGGCCAGGCCCTCCATAACCCGTACACCGGCGTACTCGCGGCGTTCCTGGCCCGCCTGCGTGAGGGCCGGGCGATCTCCATCTATGGTGACGGTCTGCAGACACGGGACTTCGTCCACGTGAGCGATGTGGCCCGGGTGATCGCCTGGGCACTGCAGCACTGCGCCGACACCGGGGAGGGCATTGTGGTCAACACCGGAAGCGGCGAGCGCATCACTCTGTTGGACCTCGCCCATTTCGCCATCGACGCCTCTGGGCGCACCGACGTAGCGATCGAACACGTGGATGTGGAGCGCGCCGGCGACATCCAGGATGCGGCTGCTGACCTCACCCGTCTGCGCGAGCTCGGCGGTCCGATGCCCGCTGTGAGCCCCCGGGACGCGGTCGCCGACTTCATCCAGTCGTCCTGGCAGCAGCCCGGTGCTGACTCGACGGTGTGGGATGATGCGCTCGATGAACTGCAGGACAAGGGGCTCACCTCGTGAGAGGGGCACGACTGCTGATCCTCAGCCCCGCCTTCCACGACTACGATCGGGCGTTCAGCGCCGCATTCGAGCAGCTGGGCTACCAGGTCATGGTGCACCTCTATGACCACAACGCCACTGTCGCAGCGAAGGCGCGAACCAAGCTCCTGCACGAACTCCCGGAGAGGCTCGGAAGGGACACCACCGAACAGCGCACGCGAGCTATCACCGACTCGGCGATCCGTGCGATCCGTTCTGTGAAGCCTCAGGCTGTCCTCGTGATCAAAGGGGACGTCCTCGCCGACGATGTCTGGTCGGAGCTGGACGCCATGGGGATCCCCCGGGCACTTTGGCTCTATGACGAACTCCGCCGTACCCGGTGGGACCGCAGCGCCCTTGCCGGCATCCCCTTTGTGGCGAGCTACTCCGCTCACGACACCGATGAGCTGCGGGAAGCGGGGATGAACGCCCATCATGTGCCGTTGGGGTTCGACCATCTGATGCAGGTGCGGCCGGCAGGTACTCGGACGGGGGAGTTCACCTTCATTGGTGCGCGGTATCCGAACCGGGAGACGGTGATGACCCGCCTCGCCGATGCGGGGATCCCCGTGCGGGTCTACGGCCGTGACTGGTCCAAGGACCCCCGTGATGTGCTGCGGACCTGGGGCTCTTCCCGCCCTGCCCTGCCATGGGGACGCGATCTCCGGCGCGCTGACGCCTACCAGGTGATGCGGGACGGTGCGGCGACCCTGAACATCCACGGCGACCAGGACGGCTTCACCATGCGCACCTTCGAAGCGTGCGGTGTGGGAGCCGTTCAGATCATCGACCGAGCGGACGTCGAGGGCCTGTACGAACCGGGCCGCGAACTGCTGGTCGCCAGCAGTGCAGACGAAGCAGTGGATCAGGCGCAGCGCATCGTCACCGACCCCTCCTGGGCCCGCACGATCAGAGAAGCCGGCGAGCGCCGGACCCTTGCCGAGCACACCCTTGTCCACCGAGCCGAACAGCTCGCCGCCGCATTCACCTGCTGAGAAGGGGGCCACGATGTCCGCTCTGATGAACCGTCTGGTCAATGCACCCGCATCACTGCGCTGGCACACAGGTGCACTGCTGACCCGCGCCCTGTACAGACGCGCCTTCGCCGCCATTGGGGAAGGAACGGTCATCGCTTCCCCACGGCGTCTCACCGGAACCGATCGCATCAGCATCGGATCGCGCGGGGCCGTCTACGAAGGTGTATGGCTCGGAAGTGAGGGGGCCCCCTTGCGGATCGGGGATGACGTGTACATCGGGCATGACGTCCACATCCACGCACTCAGTCCGGTGACGATCGGGAACAGATGCATGTTTGCCGATGGGGTCTTCATCAACAGTGGTGACCACGACCGCAGGGATCGTTCTCAAGTGCGTCCCACAGGCCCCATCACCATCGGCGACGGAGTCTTCCTCGGTCAGCGTGTCATCGTCCTCGGCGGCGTCACCATCGGTGCGGGAGCAACCGTCGGCGCCGGTGCGGTGGTGACCCGCGACGTCCCCGCCGGCGCTGTGGTGGCTGGAGTTCCTGCGCGCCCGATCGGCTGATTCCCCACGGCCTCGACCACACGGTAGGGTAAAGCGTGCGAAACGACGTGATGACGACCGAGGAGGAGGTGCTGATGAGCACGGTCGACGCGACTCGCGCCGCCACAGTGCAGCCGACCGCCTCACGGGGTCGCTGCATCTACCGCATCGTCCAGGTCACCGCCGACCTGCTCGGCCTCGGCCTTGCCCTCGTCATCGCCTATCTCATCCGCCAGTCCGTCCCCGGTGTGGAGCACGCCAACGACCTCTCCAACCATCTTGGGGACGGTGTGTGGGCGCTCGCCCTCGGATGGCTCATCGCCATCGCGCTGATGGGCGGCTACAACCCCCGCTTCGCCACCACCGGCACCGAGATCTACTCCGCGATCCTGCGCGCCACCGTGGTGGCCGCCGGCTTCTCCGGCATCGCCCTGTTCCTCACCGGGCAGCCGCTGAGCCGCGTGTTCTTCACGATCTTCTTCATGATCGGGCCGGTGTTCCTCCTGGCCAGCCGGTTCGTGATCCGCCGCGTCATCAACGGGATGCGCGCCCGTGGACACCTGCAGTCCCGCGTGGTGCTGGTCGGATCCCTGCCGCACGTGGATGCGATCGCCCGCACCATCACCCGCGAGACCTGGCTCGGGTATGACATCGTCGGCGCCATCACTCCACCGCACGACCCGCGCCGCCGCTCCCGCCTCGGCATCGACGCCCTCGGCACCACCGACCACCTCGCCGACATCGTCCGCGAGCACCGCCCCTCCGTGCTGCTGTTCACCGCCGGCTCCATGATGACCAGCGACGAGTTCCGCCGCATCGCCTGGGACCTCGAAGCGTTCGACCTCGACGTCATCGTGGTGCCGGGCATGAGTGAGATCGCAGCGGACCGCGTCATGATGCGCCCCGTTGCGGGCCTGCCGCTCGTGCACCTGGAGCCGCCGCGCGCCCGCGCCTCCCTCAGCTGGTCCAAGCGCGCCTTCGACATCGTCTCCACCGCCGCCGGCCTGATCCTCATCTCCCCGCTGCTGCTCGCCATCGCGCTCGCGGTGAAGCTCGGCGACGGCGGTCCCGTCCTCTTCACCCAGCAGCGCGTGGGCCGCGACGGGCAGCTGTTCAGCTTCCTGAAGTTCCGCTCCATGGTGCCGGACGCGGAGAAGGTGCGCGCCCAGATGCTGGAGAACGCCGACCGCGACCGCGGCAACGCCGTCATGTTCAAGATGGCCGACGATCCGCGCATCACCCGCGTGGGCCGTGTTCTGCGCCGCTACTCACTGGATGAGCTGCCGCAGCTGTGGAACGTGCTGCGCGGCGACATGTCCCTCATCGGGCCGCGCCCCGCCCTGCCCAGCGAGGTCGAGTCGTACCACGACGATGCGCACCGGCGCCTGTCGGTGCGGCCCGGCATCACCGGCCTGTGGCAGGTCAGCGGCCGCTCCGACCTCTCCTGGGACGAGACGGTCCGCCTCGACCTGTTCTACGTGGACAACTGGTCGTTCGCACAGGACATGTCGATCCTGGTCCGCACGGTCCGCGCTGTCATCGCCTCCGAAGGGGCGTACTGATGAGCACCCGGCCCGCCTCCCTGAGCGCCCGCCTGCGCATTCTCGGCGCGCTCATTCTGCTCGCGACCGTCGTCGCCGTCGGCTCGCTCCTCACCACGGCGGACGGCTGGGGCGTGAACCGGCTGAACGTCGCCGTCTGGCAGGCACTGCTGGGGCCCGTCGGCCTCACTCGGTTCATCACCCCGGAGGCCTTCGCCGCTCTCATGAACATCGTGCTGTTCATCCCGATCGGCTTCGCCCTCCATCTGCTGATCCGCACCCGCTGGTGGATCCTCGCCCTCGCGATGGCGTCCATCGCGGTCGAGACGTATCAGTTCTCCATGGGCACCCGCATCGCCAGCATCGGCGACGTCGTCACCAACACCCTCGGCGGCGCCATCGGCGTCCTCACCGGCCGGGCGGTGGTGCAGCGCGCGCTCAGGACCGGCGCCGCACCATCTGCAGCAGGCGCCGCCCACCGCGCCGCAGACGATCCAGCCATTCCTGCCGCACCTCACGGTCGCTCGGCTGATGCCCCAGGCGCAGAGCGAGATGGTCACGATTGATATGAGCCGCGCTCCACGCCACCGCCAGCTTTCCGCGCACACCGCGCGCGTCCTGAAGCCGCGCCGACCACACCTCCGTGGGGTTCGCGCCGGAGATCACCGCATCCCACAGGTGGAAGTCCTGCATGCTGCGGGCGCGCTCGCGCCGCACCCCGTCGCCCTCATCGGTGAGGACCAGCAGCGCCGCCAGGCCCTGCAGCTCACCGGCGCGCGCCTCCAGCGCCGCCCGCTCCTGCGCGGTCGCGGAGGTCCACGTGCGGTCGAAGTCGTGCTCGGCCTTCGGGCCGTCGGAGCGCGCCGCATGCATCAGCAGCAGCAGGGCCTGGTCGCTGCGGCTCGGCACCTGCACGGTGCGGCCGCCCAGGTCCATGCCGTCGCGCTGGGCCCACAGGGCCGTGAACACGTCGGCCGCCTCGGCGGCGAGACCGGGGTAGGAGCGGTGCAGATCGGTGGTGCCCCACACCGGGTGGTACAGCGTTGCCGCGTGTCCGAACACGGAGCCCTGCTCGAAGCTGGTGCGCATCTCCCACCCGGTCGCCTTCATGGCGGCGAGGTACGCCGCCACATGCGCGGGCCGAACCAGGACGTCGCAGTCCGAGGAGACGCCGCGGCCCTCCGCCAGCTCCGGGTGGATGGCGCTGCCCTTGATGTGCAGGACGTCCGCGCCGCAGCCGTCGGCGAGGTCCTGCAGCAGCGCGTGCGTGATGCGCAGGCGCGGCTCCACCGGTGCGTTGGTCGACAGCTCCTCCATGCCGCCCATGCTACTGCCCGCCCGACCACCGAGGATGGTGACCGATGCTGAGGATCGACGGCTTCGTCCAGCATTACGCCTGGGGATCCACCGATGTTCTGCCCCAGTTCCTGTCCCGCCCCGCCGACGGGCAGCCGTGGGCGGAGATCTGGTTCGGCGCGCACCCGCTCGCCCCCTCCACCATCGCCGACGGCGCCCGCGGCCTGGACGCGGTCATCGCCGCCGCCCCGCGCCGCATGCTCGGCGACTCCGTGATGCGCGCCTTCGGGCCCGCTCTGCCGTTCCTGCTGAAGCTGATCGCCCCTGCGCAGCCGCTGTCCCTGCAGGTGCACCCGTCGAAGGAGCACGCGCAGGAGTCGTTCGCGGCGGAGAACGCCGCCGGCATCCCCCTCGACTCCCACGGCCGCAACTACCGCGATGCCAACCACAAGCCGGAAATGCTGATGGCGCTCACCCCGTTCGAGGCCCTCTGCGGATTCCGCACCCCCCGCAAAGCCCTCTCCATCGTGCGGGGGCTGGACACGCCCCTGTCGGAGCAGCTGACGCAGCTGATCACGGAGCACCCGTCGGCCCACGGGATGCGCGCCGCCTTCCGCCGCCTGGTCACGCCGGCGCTGTCCCCGTCGGCCGAGGAGGTGGGGGCGCTCGCGGAGGCCTGCCGACGGAGGCTGGACAGCGGAGAGTCGCCGTCCCCGCGCATCGACGCGACTGTGGCGACCCTGCAGTCCGTGCACCCGGGGGACCCGGGGGTGGCGGCGGCGCTGCTGATGAACCCGGTGTCGCTGCAGCCGGGGGAGGCGATGTTCGTGCCCGACGGCATCATCCACTCCTACCAGTCCGGTCTCGGCATCGAGATCATGGCCTCCAGCGACAATGTTCTGCGCGCCGGCCTCACCTCGAAGAAGGTGGATGCGAACGAACTGCTGCAGTGCGCGTCGGTGGCGGCGGCGCCGCCGATCCGCATCGGCCCGGAGAAGCTGACGGAGAACACCGCTGCGTACTTCTCCCCGATCGACGACTTCGAACTGTCCATCACCACGCTGCCGGACGGCGCCAGCTTCTACCCGTCGATCCGGGTGCCGGGGCAGGGGCCGCGGATCCTGCTGTGCATCGACGGGGACGTGCTGCTGCAGTCCGCCTCGGGCCGTGCGCGGGTCCGCCCCGGCGATGCCGTGTTCGTCAGCGCTGATGACGGCGCGGTTGCTGTCGGCGGCCATGGTCGGATCGTGCAGGCGAGCGTGCCGTGATGAACGACCGTGCAGTGATGGGCGATCCCGCCGGAACGGGCGGGGGAGCGGACCGGGGAGTCCGCTACCGTGCCCGGCCGTTCGGCTTCGACATCGACCCCGGTGGGGAGGACGCCTGGGTGGGGATCTTCCCCTCCGGCCCCTACATCCATGTCAACGCGACGGCTCTGCTGATGCTGCTGACGTTGGAGGAGGCGGGGGAGGCCCTCACGGCCGACGAGGTCGCTGACCGGATGCGCCGCGACATGCCCGATATGCCGGCCCATGCCGCCGAGCAGCTGCGCACTGTGCTGGAGGAGTTCGCCGCCGACGGGCTGGTGGACACCGCATGAGCACGACCCCCGCGCCGCTGCACCTGGAGGTCGCGGACCTGCCGGTGGTGCTGCGCTTCGCGCCCGCCGCCGAGCCCGACCGCGGCACCGCCGCGATCGCCGCGCAGCTCGCCGAGCTGTGGGAGCCGCTGGTCACACGCTCGCCGCGAGATCCCGCACCCGCCGGCATCACCCTGCGGGTCGGCATCACCGGCGAAACCGGCGACGACGCCGACGGCGCGGACACGATCCAGCTGCCGCCGGAGCACGCCGACTCGTCCTACATCGTCTCCGGCCGAGTCACCCAGGCCCTCATCGAACACTTCATCGGCGAGCGGCTGCTCCTGCACGCCGGCGCGGTCGACCTGCCGGGCGTGGGCATCGTGATGGTCACCGGCGCCTCCGGCGCGGGTAAGTCCACCGCCACCACGGTCCTCGCCGCCAGCGGCGGCTACATCACCGACGAGCTCACCATCCTTGACCCGCGCTCCCTGCAGATCGACGCCTACCCGAAGCCCCTCTCTCACGTGTACACGATCGACGGGGCCAGAATCGGCAAGCGCGACTTCACCATGGCGGAGGTCGGCATCGACCGGGTGCTGACCGGCCGCGTCGGCGCGCCGTCCGTGTTCCTCCTGGTGAACCGGGATCAGGACGCCGACGGCGTCACGTTCGAGACGATGCGCCTGGTGGAGTCGGTTGCGGAGATCAGCGGCCAGTCCTCCTCCATCTGGTTGATCCCGAACCCGCTCGGCACCCTGGTGCGCCTGCTGCAGCAGACCGGCGGCCTGCTGCGCGCCACCTACGCCGAGTCTGCGGACCTGCCGGCCGCGCTGGCGGAGCATCTGCGCGCCGCCGATGACGCACCGGCAGACGCCCCGACCGGGGCGTCATTCGAGTGCGACATCGTGGACCCGCCGGCGCATCTGCGGCCGGCCGAGGCACCGGACCCGTCGGTCCTTGGGAGCGACTGCGCTACGGGAACCGCCGGGGCTCCGCTGCGCTTGCTGCCCTTCCACCAGGCGGTGTGGACAGCCGACGGCTGCGTGGTCCTCACCGGCGGCGACGCCTCCACGGCCGTGGTGCTGGAGGGCCTCAGTGCGCTCCTGTGGAGCCTGCTGCTGGAGGCCGACGAGGACGCCGACGCCCCCGCTGATCTCACCGAGGCGGACCTGCTGGCGCTGCTGCGCGTCGAGATCGGCGACCACCCGGACTCCGAGACGGTCCTCACCGAGGTGCTCGCGCTGCTGCGCAGCCACGCGCTGCTGGTGTGAGCGGAACTACTCGGCGCTTGCCGGATCTGCCGCGGAGGCGGCCGTGGCCTGCTCCTCCTCCAGTTGCGCGCGGATGTCCTGCACGAACTCGATGACGGTGTCCGACCCGGCGACAGGCCCGCCGGCGAGGTAGTCGTCCGCGCCGAGCAGCACCGCGGAGGGGCGGCCCATGAGGTCCATCATCTGGCCGATCTCGTTGTCCGGGTCGTACGCGTCGAGTCCGTCGAGGTGCTGCGCGGTCCCCTCATCCATCCCGCCGGGATCCGTCGGCAGCACCGCCAGCACCCGAACCAGCGGATGCAGCTGCTCGGACCACTCCCGGATCATCGGCATCAGTCGCACGCACGGCCCGCAACCCGGGTTGAGGAAGATCAGCAGCAGCGCCTGCGTCTGCGTCAGGGTCCGCAGCGGAGGCCGCGTCCCGTCCGGCATCGTCAAGGCGACGTACGGAGTGGGGAGGCGCACGTAGTCGCCGAGCTCGGCATCCGGGTCGTCACCGCTGTGCGCGCCAGGCGCAGCAGCCCCCGTCGGCCCGCCGTTCGCGCTCGGCCCCGTCGGCGCCTCACCGGCGAGGCGGTTGCTCGACCCGGCGATCAGCACCGCCACCGCGGCCGACGCGCCCACGACCGCGGCCAGCACGATCGCCGCCGACGGAGCCACCGCCGCGAGCAGGCCCGGCGCGGCACCCAGCCATGCCGCACCACCGGCCACCACGGCGATCGCCGACAGCAGCACATTGCGCACCAGCGTCCCGCTCGTCACCTCCGGGGAGCCGAGCGTGCCGAAGCAGGAGCAGGAGACGGCATCGCCGCGCCGCAGCGCCCCCGCGATCACCGCGGTGAACGCCAGCATCAGCACCAGCGCCAGCCCTGCGCCCGCGATCGCGACCCACCGCACCGGCACCCACAGCGCCGCCGCGGCCACCAGCTCCAGCACCGGCACTGCCACCGCGATCGCCGGGTGCAGGGGCCGCGCCGGGATCCGCAGGGAGATCAGCGCCGAACGCGTCCCCGGCAGGTCCAGCAGCTTCGCCGCGCCGGACAGGGCGAACACGAAGCTCAGCAGCATGCCGAACCCGGCGGCGCTCGCCATCGCGGCGCTCGCGACGGCAGTGCCCGTCATCGCGGCGCTCGTCATGCGCGGCGGCCCGCGCGGATCAGCGCGTCAGCGAGCGCGGTGGCGGCGGCGTCGATCTCGTCGGCCACGCGGGAGAACACCCCCGGATCCTTCCGGTACGGGTCCTCCACCTCCATGACCTCGGCGTTGCCGCGCCGCGCCACGGTCTGCACCGCGCTCGCCGGGTCGGGCCCGTCGAGCTCGTCCGCGATCGAGGGCGCCGCGCCCATCAGCACGGTCTTCTTCGCGGCCCGCGGCCACTCTTCGGTGATGAAGCGGCGCTGGCGGCGCGACATCACGAGGATGAGGTCCGCGTCCTGCACATCGAACGCGTCGATCTGGTGGGCGCGGAACCCGTCGGCCCGCATCCCCCTCTTCTCGAGTTCGACCACCATCGCCGGCTCCACCGGGTGCCCCTCCAGAGCGCCGATGCCGGCGGAGGACACGTCGATGCCGGTGCCGGCGAGGCGTTCGCGCAGAACGATCTCGCCGAACGGTGATCGGCAGATGTTTCCGGTGCACACAACCAGGATTCGGCGGACTCCCGTAGCCTGGGTCACAGGAGCGCCGGCTGAGGATTCGGCCATGCGCCCAGCCTATTGCACCCGCGTCGCGCCCGCCCCCGCACCCGCTCACGAGGAAGTGAGGAACACGTGACCTCCCACGCCGACATCGACCGCGCCCTCGCCGCCCTCCGCGACGGCTTCGCCAGCGGCATCACCCGGCCCGTCGACGCCCGCCTCGCGCAGCTCGCCCGCCTCCAGCGCGGCATCGAACGCGACGGCGATCTCCTCGCCGACGCCCTCGCAGCCGACCTCGGCAAACCCCGCGCCGAATCCCTCATCACCGAACTCGGCACCCTCACCCAGGAGCTCTCCCACATCCGCCACAACCTGGCGTCCTGGCTGCAGCCCTCCGCGTTCGGCCTCGGCACGCTGCTCATGCCCGCCTCCGGGCACATCCACCGCGAACCCCTCGGCACGGTCCTCGTCATCGCACCGTGGAACTACCCGATGCAGCTCAGCCTCATGCCCGTGATCGGTGCGATCGCCGCCGGCAACACGGTTCTGCTGAAGCCGTCGGAGATCACCCCGCACTGCTCCGCCGCCCTCGCCCGCTTCGTCTCCGAGCACATGGACGAGCGCTGGGTGCGGGTCGTCGAAGGCGGCATCGACGAGACCACCCACATCCTCCGCCAGCGCTTCGACCACATCGTGTTCACCGGCAACGGCACGGTGGGCCGCGTGGTGGCGCGCGCCGCCGCCGAGCACCTCACCCCTACAACGCTCGAACTCGGCGGCAAATCCCCCGTCTATGTGGACCGCGGCATGGACCTGAAGGCGGTCGCGGCCCGCCTGACCTGGGCGAAGTTCACCAACGCCGGGCAGACCTGCGTGGCTCCCGACTACGTGATGGGCGAGAGCGCCGTCGTCACCGACCTCGCCGGCGAGATCCAGCGGCAGATCGCGCACATGTACGGCGAGGACCCGCAGACCAGCGGGCAGTACGGCCGCATCGTCAGTGACAAGCAGTTCGACCGCCTCAGCGGCCTCCTCGATGCCTCCCGCGACCGTGTCGTCCACGGCGGCGGCACCGACCGCGCCGACCGCTTCATCGAACCGACTCTGCTGCGGCTCCCGTCGGCCTCCGAGGGCGCCCTCGAGACCCCCATCATGGGCGAGGAGATCTTCGGGCCGCTGCTGCCGCTGATCCCCGTCACCGGCGTCAGCGAAGCGATCGGCATCGTCACCAGTGGCGACAAGCCCCTCACCGCGATGGTGTTCACCGACGACCCGGAAGTGGAGCGAGCCTTCACCGAGCAGACCTCCAGCGGCTCGCTCGCCGTCAACGTCGCGCTTGCGCACGCGGGCAGTTCGCTGATGCCGTTCGGCGGCGTCGGCGAATCCGGGATGGGCACCTACCACGGCCGCGCCAGCATCGAGGCGCTCACGCACCCGAAACCGGTGGTGAAGAAGCCGCTGAAGCCGGAGACGCTCAGCATGATCTTCCCGCCGTACGGGCGCCGCACCGGCCTGCTCGGCCGGCTGATGGGGGTGCGGCTGCGCCGCCGCTAGTGCGCGTCGGGCTCCTCGGGGGCCGACGGGGCCGGGCCCTGCCCGTCCTCCCCACCGGCCGACGGGTTCGCCGTCAGCATCGACGCCGGGAGCAGCGCCAGCAGCGCCGCGCAGCCGGCGACCAGCAGCGCGAAGCCCACACCTGCGGTCAGTGCCTCAGCGGGCTCGGCGCCGGAGTTCGCCGCGGCCTCGGACCGCAGCGCCATCAGCATCACCATCAGCGCCGTGCCGGCGCCGGCCGCCACCTGCTGCAGCGTGCCGACGGCCGCTGAGCCGTGCGAGTACAGGTGCGGCGGCAGCGTCCCCAGCGCGGTGGTGAACAGCGGCGTGAACAGCAGCGCCAGCCCCAGGCTCATCACGATGTGCGCGGTGAGGACGTAGAGGGGGCCGGTGTCCAGGCTGATCCGCGACAGCGCCAGCAGTGATGCGGCCAGCAGGATCGCGCCGGGGATCACGAGGGGGCGCGGCCCCACCGCGTCGTAGGCGCGGCCCACGGAGCGGGACAGCAGCCCCATCAGCAGACCGCCCGGCAGCAGCATCAGCCCCACCTGGAGGGTTTCGTAGCCGAGGGCACGCTGCAGGAACATCGGCAGCAGGATGATCACGCCGAACATGGCGCCCATCGCGAGGATCATGACGATCAGAGCGAGCCGGAACCGCGAATAGGTGAAGGTGCGCAGGTCCAGCAGCGCCGAGTCGGTGCGCTGGAGGCGCAGCTGACGCCTGATGAACACGGCCAGGGCGAGCACGCCGATCACGAGCGCAATGACCGGGGCGACGGGCAGGGATCCGTCGGCCCGCGGGGCGGCGATGGTGCCGAGCCCGTAGATCAGCCCGCCGAAGCCGAACGCCGAGAGGATCACCGAGACGAGGTCGATGCGGGTGCGGCTGGTTTCGGACACGTTCTCCACCCAGCGGGCGCCGGCGGCGAGCATGAGCGCCGCGATCGGCAGGACCACGAGGAACAGGAACCGCCACGGCGCCACCTGCAGCACGAGGCCCGAGATGGTGGGGCCGATCGCGGGTGCCACGGAGATGACGATGGAGATGTTGCCCATGACAGCGCCGCGGCGGTGCGGGGGCACGAGGTTCAGCACGGTGGTCATCAGCAGCGGCATCATGATCGCGGTGCCGGAGGCCTGCACGATGCGGCCCAGCAGCAGCGGGGTGAAGCCGGGGGAGAGGGCGCTGATGGCGGTGCCGGCGGTGAACAGGCCCATGGCCAGCAGGAACACGGTGCGCGTGGTGAGCCGCTGCAGCAGGAAGCCGGTGGTGGGGATGACGATCGCCATCGTCAGCATGAAGGCGGTCTGGAGCCACTGCGCGGTGGTCTCCACGATCCGCAGGTCGCCCATGATGTTCGGCAGGGCGACGGACAGGATCGTTTCGTTGAGGATGACCGTGAACGCGGCGACGATCAGCAGGGTGATGACGCGGCGGTTGCGGGCGGTGTCGTCGGGCTGCGCGGGCGCGGCTGCGACGGTTTCGGCTGCGGCGGTCTCGGTTTCGGAGGAGGGGGATTCGTGCACGGGGGAACTCTACGGGCCGACGGGGCCGACGTGTAAGTGCGCGGTGACTGCGGGGTGATGAACGTCCCCGCTGGGCGCGCTCTGCGCTCCTGGTCCACGCGCCCTCCCTGCGCCTGTCAGCGGCACGCTTGTGGACAACTGTCCGCACCGAAGATGTGGAAACAAATGTTCTAAGACGACTTGATCGCGAACGGTTGCAGGGGTAAAATCGAACATAGATTCGAAGAAGCGGCCTGATCGACGATGATTCGGCCCGGCACTGCTGATGACCGAGGGGGTGAGCGCAGTGTCGCTGCTGGCTATGCCCGACCCGTCCGACGATGACTCCGAGCACTCGGAAGACCGGACCGTGCACCCGCACCCGCACCCGCACCCGCCGCGGCCGGGCCGGTCAGCGCCCGACAGCACGCCCGAGCCCACGGAGAAGTCAGAACCCAAGTCGGGCAAGCCGCCGACGCCGATCACTCCCCGCCTGCCCATCCGCAGGGACACTCTTGACTCCCGCCTCGAGCAGGCGCGCGGCGGCGAGTTCACGCCCACTCTCGGCCGCCGCTACCGGGAGCTGTGGGATATCCAGGCCGAACGCGCCGCCCTCCAGGTGCGTGAATACCGCGCACTCGCCGGCCTGTGGATGGTGGACCCTGACGCGCGAGGCGCTGCCGTGGGTGATGGCGCAGAAATCGAAGCCGCCCGAGCCGGTGTCGCCATGCGCGACACCGTTCAGCGCGCCGAACGCCGGATCGAGAACGGCCACCGCGCGGTCGTCGGCTTCCCGCAGCTGCTCGACCAATTGGAGATCGGCGCGCTCACCGTGGAGATGTTCGAGTACGTGCTGCGCGTCAGCGACCAGCTCACGATCGAGTCCCTGAACACGGCGGATGAACTGATGCAGGAGTGGGACTTCGGCATGTCCCCGGACTCGTTCCGCCGTGAGGTCCGCCTACTCGTCCGCTACCTCATGTCGCTCGAGGAACAGGCTGCGGAGACAGCTGAAGCGCCGGCGTACAGCGTGCGCGTGGAGGGACCGGACCCGCAGGCGCCCGGGTCGATGTCGATCGTCATGACCGGCGAGATCCCTGAGATGCTCGGATTCTCCAAACGGCTCGACGAGGCCGCCCGCGCCGTCAAGAAAGCCCAGGTCCGGGCGCTGAAGGAGAACCGCGACATCCCCTTCGATCCGGATGGCGAGGTCGCCCGGACCGGCGAGCCGATGACCATGGACGAGATCCGCGGCCGCCTCGCCGCCACCGCCGAGTTCAGCACCGACGGTGTCGACATCAACCGCGACCGCTTCCGCCTGAACATCCTCGTGCCGATGCTGACCCTCGCCGGCCGGAGCCAGCTGCCCGCCACGATCGACGGCATCACTCCCATCCCCGCGGACTACGCACGCGAACTCGCCGCCGGCCACGACACCTGGTACCGGCTGCTCACCGACCCGGCCACCGGTGCCATCGCGCCCGTCGCCCCTACCCGCTATACGCCCAGCGCCGCCATGCTGGAGCACCTGCGCACCCGCAACCCGGTCTGCGCCTTCCCCGGCTGCAGCAAACGCACTCACAAGGTCTCCGAAGCCGACCACATCATCGAGTTTGACCATGAGGACCCGCACCGCGGCGGCCGCACGGAGCTCGACAACCTGCACCTGCTCTGCCGCAGGCACCACCAGCTGAAGACAGCGAAGCACTGCCGCCCGAGCCGGCGCGCAGAAAGTCGCCGGCACCCGTCGGCCGGCAGCGGCATCACCGACTGGGACCTCGGGGGAGGGGTCCGCGTCAGCGTGCCCCAGGACCGGGATCTGCTCACCGCCGCCTTCACCACCACGATGTGGAAGGCGTGGGAAGCGGAGCAGTACCGCACCGGCAAGAAGATCGGGCCCGTCCCGCCGCCTCCGAAGCCGCCCGAATCCAGGACGCCCGAACAGCCCGAACGGCACGCACCGGCCGAGGAGAACAGCGAAGCGGAGCCGACCGAGGAGGCGAAGAAGAACAAACCAGCGAAGCCGAGGGACCCCACGAAGCCGACTGAGGAAGCGACGCCGACGAAACGTGCCCGGCGCACCCCCGTGCCGCCGGAAGAGCTCGGCCCGCCGCCGTTCTGACCAGCGCACCCCCGCGTCTCAGCCCTGCGCGCCCGCGCCCTCCGGCGGGTCGTCCAGGTGCATCCAGTCGTCCGTGCGGGTGCGCCACCACAGCGTCACCGCGCGGGCACCCAGGAACACCACCGTGAACGCCGCCCACAGCAGCGGCAGGCCGATCGGCACCCCCGACACCTCCGCGAACACCCACGAACCCCCGCCGCCGCCGACGGACGCCGCCCACCAGATCGCCGCAGCGAACGGCAGATACGCGCACATCGTGATCACACCGGCCTTCGCCAGGTACTTCGCGTCGCCCGCGCCCATGAACACACCGTCCAGCACGAACACGTACCCCGCCAGCGGCTGCGCCAGAAGGAGCACCACCATCGTCCAGAACAGCACCACCTGCACCTCCGGATCCGGCGTGAACACGCCCGGCACCACGAACACCGCCGCCGCAAGCAGCAGCGACACCACCGCACCGCCCAGCACCGACCAGCGGATCAGCGTCCGCATCACCGTCGTGACCGACGCCCGATCCCGCGCCCCCAAATACTTGCCCGTCAGCGCCTGCGCAGCAATCGCCAGCGAATCCAGAGCCAACGACGTCAGCATGAACACCGTGTTCATCAGCTGGTGCGCCGCTAGTTGCACATCACCGAGCTTCAGCGCAGCCGCCGTGGTCGCGAGCACCACGATCCGCAGCGTCAGCGTCCGGATGAACAGCCACCGGGCCGACGACCACACCGACCGCACCCCACCCAGATGCGGCCGCAGCGGGGACGCATGGCGCCGGGCGCCGCGCACCACGATTACGATGTACGCCGCGGCCATCAGCCACTGGCACACCACCGTGCCGACCGCGGACCCCGCGATGCCGAGATCCAAAGCGAAGATCAGCACCCAGTTCAGCGGAATGTTGGCCACCGCGCCCGCCACGGCGATGATCAGCGTGATCGTCGTGTTCTGCAGGCCGCGCACCAGCCCGCTCGCCGCCTGGATCATCAGCATCGCCGGCAGCCCGAACGCCGAGATCCGCAGATACGTGGTCGCCTCCCGCATGACTGCGTCCGACGGCCCGAACAGGCCCAGCAGCGCCGGGCCGCCCACCACCAGGCCGATGAGGCACACCGCGCCGATCAGAAGCGCCAGCCACGAAGCGTCCACGCCCTTCGCGATGGCGCGGCGCATGTCCCCGGCGCCGACCGCGCGCGCCACATCAGCGGTCGTCGCGTACGCGAGGAAGATCGCGAGGCCCACGATCGTGGTGAGGACAGTGGACGCGAGACCGAGGCCGGCAAGGGACGGCGTGGACACGTACGCCACGAACGCGGAGTCCACGAGCACGAACAGGGGCTCGGCGACGAGGGCGCCGAGAGCGGGCACGGCGAGGCCGAGGATCATGCGGCTGGACGGCGGCGCGGCGACAGGCGCGGGGGAGGCGGGCATGCCGCTCATGGTAACGGCCGACGGGAACCGGGCAGCGAGCCGTTCTGCGCGTGTGGAATTGCGCTCACCGACTTCTGTTCATGGGCCCGGAAGGGCGCCGTGTGCGAGGGTAAGAGCAGAGATCGAGCATTCGGGGAGAACACGTGCATCTTCTGTCCCACATCAGCCTGCGCAACCGTCCGTTCACCGCGCTGGTCGGCGTGGTCGTCACCATTCTCGGCATCCTCGCGATGCTCACGATGCGGCAGGAGCTGATCCCGTCGGTGGAGCTGCCGCAGGTGCAGGTGATCGCGACGGAGCCGGGCGCCACCTCGAAGCAGATGCGGGAGCGGGGCGCGCAGCCGATCGAGCAGTCGGTGCAGGCGCTGGAGAACGTGGAGGGCACGTCGTCCACGTCGCAGTCGTCGCTGACCCGCATCACGATCGACCTCGAGTACGGCACGGACGTGGCGCGGTCCGCGAACCAGGTGGAGGCGAACCTCAACCGGATCAAGGACCAGCTGCCGGAGGGCATGGACACGCAGGTGGTGGCCGGCGGTTCCGGTGACATCCCTGCGGGAATCCTCGCCGTGTCCTCTGAGCTGGACCCGGCGAAGCTGAATGCGCGCCTGTCCTCGCAGGTGATCCCGGAGCTGGAGCGGATCGACGGCGTCGCCTCCGTCGTGGTGGTCGGCGGGCCCGAGCGGATCGTCCGCATCACCCCCGACCAGCCGAAGCTCGACGAACACGGCCTCACCACAGGTGACATCCAGAAGGCCATCGACGACAACGGCCTCTCCATCCCCGGCGGGCAGGTGGCCGACGGGTCCCGCACCCTTGACGTGACGGTCGGCGAGAGCATCGATTCGGTCGACAAGCTCAAGGAGATCCCCGTGACCCCGTCGGCCGGTGGCGGCGCGGCGGGCCCCGACGGCCAGCAGGGCCAGCCCGGCCAGGACGGCCAGATGGGTCAGGACGGCCAGCAGGGTCAGGCGGGTCAGGACCCGCAGGCACCCGCTGAGCCGGTCGCGCTGTCCGAGATCGGGAAGGTCGAGGAGACCACGAAGACCGCCGAGAACATCTCGCGCACCAACGGCCGCGACTCCCTCGTCATGATGGTGATGCCGACCTCCGACGCGAACCTCGTGCAGGTGTCCACCGACGTCAACGCGACGATGGACCGCCTGCGCGGCGACATCGGCGGCGACGCTGAGATCTCCACCGTGTTCGACCAGGCGCCGTTCATTCAGCAGTCCATCGCGTCGCTCGCTGAAGAGGGCCTGCTCGGCCTGGTGTTCGCAATCGCGGTGATCCTGCTGTTCCTGCTGGCGATCCGGCCCACGATCGTCACCGCCATCTCGATCCCGCTGTCGCTGCTGATGGCATTCGTCGGGATGATGGTCTCCGGCTACACGCTCAACATGCTGACGATGGCTGCGCTGACCATCTCCATCGGCCGCGTGGTCGACGACTCCATCGTGGTCATCGAGAACATCACCCGCCACCTCGACGAGGGCCCCGAGAAGCCGACGCCGGCGCAGCGGATGCGCGCCATCGGCGTGGCGGTGCGCGAGGTTGGCGGTGCCATCACCGCATCCACCCTCGCCACCGTGCTGGTGTTCCTCCCCGTCGCCGTGGTCAGCGGCATGGCGGGCGAGCTGTTCCGCCCGTTCGCGCTCACCGTCGCCATCGCGATGCTCGCCTCCCTGTTCGTGTCGCTGACGATCGTGCCGGTGCTGGCGTACTGGTTCCTGCGCCCGTCGCGCCGCGGGCGGAAGAAGGCGGAACGGGCCGCGCAGAGCGCGCAGGCGGCGGAGACGCCGGAGGGGGCGCCGGCCGACGGCACCCGCCGCGACCCGCTGCTGTCCCGCATCTACCGCGCCGTCCTCGTGTGGACGCAGCGGCACACCATCATCACCGTGGTGCTCGCGCTCGCGGTGCTGGTCGGCACCGGCTTCCTGATGCCGCTGATGAAGATCAACCTGCTGTCCGACTCCGGCCAGAACATGGCCTCCTACTCGCAGACCCTGCCCAACGGCACCAGCCTGGAGGCGACCGGCAAGAAGGCCAGCGAGGTGGAGAAGAAGGTGATGGCTGTTGACGGTGTGGAGACCGTGCAGACCACCATCGGCGCCTCCGACTTCGGTATGGGCGGCGCCGCGAACGAAGTGTCCTACTCCATCACCACCGATGTGGACGCCGACCAGGAGGCTCTGCGCAAGGACATTCTGAAGGCGATGCAGTCCGTGCCGGACGCCGGGGAGATCGAAGAGACCGCCATGGGCGGCCCCACCGGCTCCAACGACGTCACCATCGAGATCTCCGCCGCCACCGCGAAGGAGCGTCAGCGGGCGAACGACATCCTCATGAAGGAGCTGACGAAGGGGAAGATGCCGGCCGGCATCGACCGCGTCACCAGTGACCTCGAAGCCGACCAGCCGACCGCCGTGGTCGCGGTGGACCGGAAGAAGGCCGCTGAGGCGGGCATGAGCGACTCCGCGATCGTCGGGATGGTGGCGCAGCAGCTGGTGCCGCAGGGCATCGGCACCCTCTCCACGGCCGACGCGGACCTGGAGATCCAGCTTGCCGACCAGAAGAAGGCGGAGACGCTGGAGGATCTGAAGAAGATCGAGATCGCCGGCAAGCCGATCACCGACTTCGCTGAGATCCGTGAGGAGAACATTCCGCCCACGATCTCCTCGAAGGACAATCAGGACACGGTGACGATCTCCGTGACCCCGTCGGGCGATGACACCCGCGACGCGGTGGCCCGCGCCCAGGCTGCGATCGACGCCACCAAGGACGACCTGCCGGAGACGGCCCGCGCCCAGATCGGCGGCGCCTCCGCCGAGATCGACGACACCTTCACCCAGCTCGGCATCGCGATCCTCGCCGCGATCCTGCTGGTGTACGTGCTGCTGGTGTGGATCTTCAAGTCGCTGATCCAGCCGCTGATCCTGCTGATCTCCATCCCGTTCGCCGCCGTCGGCGCGTTCGGGCTGCTGATCCTCACGCAGGTGCCGTTGGGTCTGCCGTCCATGATCGGCCTGCTGATGCTCGTGGGCATCGTGGTCACCAACGCGATCGTGCTGATCGACCTCGTCAACCAGCGCCGACGCGACGGCATGGGCCTCGAGGAGGCGATCCTTGACGGTGCGCAGAAGCGTCTGCGGCCGATCCTTATGACCGCCGCCGCGACGATCTTCGCGCTCGTGCCGATGGCGTTCGGCATCACTGGCGAAGGCGGCTTCATCTCGCAGCCGCTCGCCGTGGTCGTCATCGGCGGCCTCGTCTCCTCCACGGTCCTCACCCTGGTGATCGTGCCGGTGCTGTACCGCATCACCGAGGGCTTCGGGGAGCGCCGCCGGCTGCGGGAGGCCGACGGGGACGCCACCGCCAGCGGGGTGGACGAGAGCGCACCGGCCGACGGGGCCGCGCACGGCAAACGGGCGCGCCGGATCGAGGACTGAGCGGGCGGTCCGGCGGGTAGGATCGCGGCATGAGAGCTGATGAACAGCAGGTGGATCTGCTCTATCTGCGGACCGGGGGAGTGGGCTGGGGGCCCATTGACCAGCTCGCGGACCTCATCGCCAGGCTCCTCCCAGCGAACTTGACCGTTGTCGCCGACGTCGGCCGCCCTGGACGACTCCGGCAGCTGTCGTGCCTCCTGCCGGCGACTCGAAGGCGGAACGGTCGCCACCTGCTCGTCCTCGCGTCGGTTCCCGGCCAGCTCGTCTACACCAGCAGCCGCGACTTGTGGATCCGTGGCTATGAATCCGTCTCGGCCTGGGTGATCGACAGCTTCTGGACCGACCGGATCTCCCGCTTCGCGCGGCGAACCGGCCGGTTCGACCATGTCTTCATCACCGATCGGGACCTGCTCGGCGAGTGGCAGGATGCCGTTGGCACAGTCACATGGCTCCCCTGGGGTGCCGACTGCCTCGCCGTCCCCACCGCGGATCCGTCGGCTGACCGCCCTGTGGACCTGCTGCGCACGGGGCGCCAGCCTGCCGCCTGGGATGACGATGCCGCCACCGCGGACGCCGCCCGCCGGCAGGGCCTTGTATTCGCCGGGCGGCCTCCCTTCCACGAGGACCCCGCCGCGAACCAACAGGCGCTCACGGATGCGCTGCGCGCAGCCAAGTTCGCCCTCGCCCACACGAACCTCGTCGACGATTCCACGTATACACACCCCACCCGCGAATACATCACCGGTCGGTGGATGGCTGCCCTCGCGGCCGGAACCCCCGTGGTGGGCCGCGCCCCAGCAGCCGCCTCATGGACGCTGTGGGACGACGCGTGCCTCGACGTCGACCCGTTCGACCTCGAGAGCGGCATGGAGCAGATCGCCCAGTACGCCGCCGCGTGGACTCCGCAGAAGGCGGCGGAGACGCAGAGGCAGGCGCGAGCCGCCATCGACTGGAGGTATCGAGTCCGGACGATCGCCGCTGTGATCGGCCTTCCCGAAACAGATGAGCTGCGCTCCGACCTCGCCCGACTCAGTGCTCTCACCCAGCGGGGCATGACCGGAACGGAGACGGATAAGTGAGCACGGTTGACGTCTCTTGCCGACAACGGCAGCACCGATGCCACCGCCGCGGTTGTCCGCTCCCTCAGTGGGGAGTTGCCCGTGCGGTGGGTGGAAGCATCTGGTCCGGCCTCCGCGTCCCACGCGCGGAACGTGGGTGCCAGCGCCGCCGAGGGCAGGATCCTCGCATTCTGCGACGCCGACGATGAGACCAGCCCCGGGTGGGTCGATGCTCACCGTCGCGCCGTCGAGCAATCCGGCGGCGCGATCTCCGGCGGACTTCTCAACCACACCCGACACAACGACGCGGACGTTCTCTTCGCCTACGGCATCGACCCGTCCACTGACCCTCCTTTCGACCCACCCGCAGACGAACCCGTCGTCAGAGAATCGACGAGCGGGTTCGCTGGATACCTGCCCACAGTTGCCGGTGGAAACTTCGCGATGCTCCGGCAGGACTATTTCGCCGTTGGCGGGATGGACCCTTCTTATCCCGGCGGCGCCGAGGAGACCGACTTCGCGTGGCGAGCCCAAGAAGCCGGGCATCGAGTTGTGATGTGCGGCCGGGCGATGGTCGCCTACGACCTGCAGACCACGATGCGGGGCCCGCTCCGGCAACAGCGCATCCAGCAGCGCGCGCGGATCCTGCTGTGGATCCGCCACCGGGACCGCGGAATGAACGGTCCCAGCCTGAAGGCGTCCCTGCCCGCCGTCGCCCACCTTGTGCTGACGGCGCCAGTCCGGCTGCGCACACGAGCCCAGCGGCTCCGGTGGGCCTACCTGCTCAGAGCACACATCGGGGCGCTCGAGGGGATGGTCCAGTACCGCCTGTTTCCTAGAAGGACGACTCTGTGATGCCTCGCTTCCTCCATGTTCTGCGCGACCGCGTCCGGGAGACGCTTGCTCATGTCGCATCCGGCCCCGCTACCCGCCGCGCAGCCGACGGAGCACACCGGCCCATCCATATGGGTGCGGGCACCTGGATCGGCGCCGGCGCGATCATCTTCCCGGGCGTCACCATCGGCCCCGGCAGCATCGTCGGTGCTGGAGCGGTGGTCACGAAGGATGCGCCGGCGAACACGGTGATCGCCGGGGTTCCCGCCCGGCCCATCCGGGAACTGGACAAAGGCGGGTCCACCTCTGCGTAACTGACCACTCTGTTGGTCGAACTGAATCAGCGGCGCCTCAGATTCTGCTAGGTTCGCCGTATGCTGACGACTTTCCGCAGGGCCATGGGGATCCATCGAGCGATCCTCCCCGCCGAGAGCACCCGTTGGCTGTATCTCGCCATGGTCGGCTCCCTCCTCGTCGCCGCGCTCGACATGGTCGGCGTTGCCGCCACCATGCCGCTGATGCTGCTGGCCACCGGAGCACCGCCGGGGACACTCACGAGCGCCGTCCTGGAGCCGTTCGGCGTGACCAGCCTCGGAGGGTCTCTGATCGCCCTCGCGGCGCTGGTCGGCTGCATCTTCATCCTCAAATCCGTGCTCACCATCGCCTTCCGCTATTGGGTGGTCGGCAAGTCGGAGCGCCTCAACGCGCTCGCATCGGCTCGTCTGCTCGAGCAGTACGCGCTGTCCTCCTACTCCGTTCACCGCACACGCGACGCAGCGGACATGCACCGTCAGATCAACACGTCGGTCATGCAGGTGTTCACCGGGGTCATCGCCGCCTTCATCACCTTGGTTGTGGACATCCTCACCCTCCTGCTCACGCTGGTCGTCCTGGTCGTCGTCTCCCCGTGGGCAACCCTTGCCGCCTTCGTCGTGTTCGGCGGAGCTGTCGCAGGCACGCAGATGCTGGTGCGGCGGGAGCAGCGCCGCGCCGGCGAGGTCATCTCCGAGCACGCGAAGGATTCCTGGAGTGCGCTGATCCCCATCGTTGACGGTTTCCGCGAAGTCCGCCTCTCCCGCGCTGAACAGAACTATGTGCAGAGCTTCCGCCGCGCCAAACTCGAGCAGAGCGCCGCGCAGCGCAACCTGTTGGTCCTCACCGAGCTGCCCCGGTACGTCCTCGAAGTCGCCCTGATCGCCGGCATCGGCGTGATCGCAGGGATCCTCACGGTGACGTCCTCCGGCGGCACCATCATCGCGATCCTCGGCGTGTTCACCGCAGCGGCTGCCCGCATGCTGCCCACTCTGCAGCGTCTGGGCACCTCCCTCGGCTCGATTCGGTCCAGCGAAGTCGGCATCGACCAGCTGGAGGGCCTTCTTCCCACCTTCCGGCATGCGGATCTTGTCAGCGTCCCAGACGAAGCGCCTGCTGATGAGCTCGTCGGCGACATCGAACTGCGCGGGGTCGGCTTCCATTACCCCGACACGGAGGAGTTCTCGGTCAAGGACGTCAGCACCACCATCGCCTACGGGTCGTCCGTCGCATTCGTCGGTGCGTCCGGAGCGGGCAAGTCGACCCTGCTGGACATCCTCCTCGGCCTGTTCGACCCCACCGAGGGGGAGGTGCTCGCGAACGGCCACCGGATCCACGCATCCCCCGGCGCCTGGATGCAGTCGGTCGGTGTCGTCAGTCAGGACGTCTACCTCGTCAACGACACGGTCCGCGCCAACATCGCATTCGGGCAGTCGCCGGACAGCGTCGACGACGCGAAGATCCTCGACGCCGTGCACCGCGCCCAACTCGGTTCCCTCCTCGACGACCTGCCCGACGGGCTCGACACCCGGCTCGGTGAACGCGGGGTGCGGATCTCGGGAGGTCAGCGCCAGCGCATCGGGATCGCCCGTGCCCTGTACCGCGATCCGGCGTTCCTCGTCCTGGACGAAGCCACCTCCGCCCTCGACAACATCACCGAGAAGCGCATCACCGAAACCATCGAAGCGCTCTCCGGAGAACTCACCATCATCCTCGTCGCGCATCGTCTCAGTACGATCCGGAACGTCGACTCCGTCGTGTTCATGGACAATGGCCGGCTCGTGGCCGAAGGGCCCTTCGAGCATGTTGCTGAGGTCAACGACCACTTCGCTGAACTCGTTCGGCTCGGGAAGCTCGTCTGACCGAACCCCGCTCCGCCGCCGCAGATCGGAGCAACCATGGGTATTCGCTCAACCGTCGACTCACTGCGCCTCCGAGCCGGTATCGCCAAACGGAACCAGGTGCTGCGCTTCGGCAGCTTGCGCCTCCTTCACCTGGTGGCGCCCGACGCGGTCCGCGGCGGCAACTACCTGTACCTCTGGCTCTGGGCGCACAGCCACCAGAGCCCGCTGCGGACGATCGTCGTGGAACATCGCGACAACAGGGAAGCCTGGCTCGCAGAGTTCCCCCGCCCTGCAGGACCTGACCACTGGTTCGGGAACCGGTGAGGCGAGCGATGCTGAGCGCTGGCCGTTCTGGTCGATGAAGATCGGCATCGACTTCAGCGAACGGGACCTCACCGACTTCAGCCGCCGCCGCCTGCTCACATCACCCCACTTCCAGCGCCGTCTCGCGGCTGCGGACGCAGTGCGCACCGAGGGGGAGGTGCTGGTGAACGTCCGTCGCGGTGACTACTAAACCCCGCAGTTCCGGGGACGCTTCGGCATTGATGTCCGCAGCTACGTGGAGCGGGCACTGGCTCTGCACCGCCAGTACGGCCCCATCAACGGCGTTCGGTTCGTCTCGGATGACGTCGCCTGGTGCCGCGAGCACCTCACCGACCTGGTGCCCGGTGTCCCGGTGGAGTACGGGTCGGCGGGCGAGAGCATGTTCGACGACCTCGCCGCCGTCGCTGCAGCACAGCGCCTCGTGCTCGGGAACTCCACCTTCTCCTACTGGGGCGGGTTCATCGCCTCCACCCTCAACCCTGCCGCTCAGGTCATCGGACCGGCCGAGCACGAGCGCGGCCCCGACGGGAACGCCCCCACCTGGTTCCCCGCGTCGTGGAAGAGTCTGCCCGTCACCTGGCTGGATGACCCCACGTCTCCGACTGCAGTGGGGCACCTGGACCGGACGCCGGAGGTCAGCGTCATCATCCCCTGCTTCAACGCGGCCGCCACCCTGCCGATGCAGCTGGAGGCGCTCTTCACCCAGGAGGACGCGCCGCCGTTCGAGATCATCGTGGTCGACAACCGATCCACCGATGACCTCGGCGCTGTCGTCGCAGCGGCCTCGCCCCCGCCAGGAGTCAGCCTTCACCTCGTCCATGCTGACGCCATCGGCGGCGCCGGCTACGCCCGCAACGTCGGGATGGCTGCTGCTCGGGCTGACCTGCTGATGTTCTGCGACGCCGACGATGTTGTGTCCCGCTGGTGGGTGGCGCACGGGATCCAGGCGTTCCGAGAGGCAGATGTCTGGAGCGGATCCTGCCTCCCGGTGCCCGATGCCGACTTCGGCCGCGGTGTGAATGCGGTGCGGGACATGATCGGCGACTCCCCGGAATGGATCCCGTCCGTCCGGGAACAGGACCACACCTCATTCCCCATCCTGATGGGCGGGGACTTCGGCGCGACCGCTGAGGCGCTGCGCCGCATCGGCGGGTTCGACGTCACTATTCCCGCCGGCGGTGAGGACAACGACTTCGCCATCCGTGCCGTTCGCGCCGGCTACCCGGCCGTCTCCTGCAAGGTCGCCCGGGTCGCCTACCGCCAGCGGCAGAACTCCCGAGACAGGGCGAAGGACGCCGTCCGAGCTGCCCGGACCCACGCACTGCTCGCCAATCGGTTCGGCCTCTGGGACCGGTCGCACTTCCGAAACTGGCCGTCCGCGCTCGCTCGAACCGGTGCGGCAGCAGGTCGCATGGCACTGCGCCCGCGCGCCGAGCAGGACTGGTGGGCGGTGGGGACCCGAGCGGCGGTGGCGGCAGCCGTCGGCCTCGGTCACGTGACCGGCGGGTTCGCCCCCGGTCCGCGGCGCGCCCGTTCCCTCCTCGGAGCCCCGCCGCGGCAGACGACGCCCCTGCCCGGAACCACGGTCATCGTGGTGGCGTACAACCACGAGCAGTTCGTCGAAGAATGCCTCGACAGCATCCTGCATCAGACCCGGCCGGCCGCCCGGGTGCTGATCGCGGATGACTGCTCGCCCGGGGACGACACCCAGGGCAGGATCCGCCGGTACTGCGCAGAGCATCCCGGTTTCGCGGAGTTCCATCCCAACGAGGTGAACATCGGCCTCACCCGGACGCTCAACCGCATGCTGGCGCTGGTGGAGACCGAGTTCGTCACCTACATCGCCGCCGACGATTTCATGCGCACGGACCGCATCGAGAAGCACGAGGACCTGCTGGCGAGCGCGGAGGCGGGTGTGCCGTTGGCTTACAGCGACGCCACTGTCGTGGACGGCGAGGGGAACGTGCTGGGACTGTCGAGCGAGGAGTTCCCGTGGCCCGACGGTGACGGTCGCACAACGGGCGTGCTGGACCAGTTGGTGGCGGCGAACTGGATCCCGGCGGCGTCCATGTTCATGCGCACCGCGGAGCTCCGGCGCTGCGGAGGCTACAACGAGGACCTCTTCTACGAGGACTTCGAACTGCTGATGCGGCTGGCTCGGCACCACAGCTTCGCTGTCACTGCCGAACCGCTGGTGACGGTGCGCCGCTTGGAGACCTCGATCGGTGCCGTCGGCTTCGACCCGAGGAGCGCGCGCTTCATCCGGGCACAGTACGTGAGCCTCGCGCATGCTCTCGGCCGCGACCGGGATCTCGACGCGCGGGTGCTGCGGGTGCTATGGGAGCTGGCGATCCGAGCCAGAGCCACCGGGGTCCCGTGGTGGGAGACCGTTCGGATGACCTGGCGTGCCCGGCGCGGCGCTCCAACAATGAAGGCATGGGGCTATCGGACAGCGCTCGCGCTCATCCCTCGTCGCTGAGGATCAGCCTCCGCAACTGACGATCACCCCTCCAGCTGCGCGGTGGTCACACATGTCGGCGAATCCGGCATCGTCGAGATCGGCAGCTCCGCGGACCTCCCGGACGCCCCATGCTCGATCCGCAGAGTCGCCTTCTGCATCCCGGCGGGCAGCCACAGGCCGAAGAACCCGTTGTCATGCGTGGTGACCTTCTCACCGCTCGGCAGCTCACCGGACGGCGCGGCCCCGTCGGCCGCCTCCACCGTCACCGTCAGCTCCTCGCTCGCCATCTCGCCCCGGCAGGTGGTCAGCGAATGCAGGAAGCAGTCGTGCGTCTGGGCCGCGTACGGCGCCACCGACACGTAGAACATCCCCTCCGGCAGAGGCAGCGCGAGCGTCTCCTCCGTTGCCGCATCCGTCAGCAGCAGCTGATCGTGCTGAACCTGCGCCAGGAAGTCCCGGGAGCGGTCCGACACGGGCGTCGACTCCAGCTCGTCGATGACCTCGCGCGCATCGCGGCCGCGGAACGGGGCGAGCACGGATCCGTCGGCCTCCCCGTCCGCCGGCGCCGACGGATCCGTCGCCATCGGGGTGGCGCTCCGGGAGCATGCGGCGAGCAGGCCGACGGCCGCGACCAGCGGCACGGCCCCCAGAACAGCGCGGCGGGACTCATTCATAGCGTCACCCTAGCAAACCCCGCGCATACCCCATGGGGGCATCGGTCCCGGAACGCTCAGCCGGTCTCACCAGCGTGTTCTACGCTGAAACCATGAGCACCACAGCACCCACGGTCTGGCAGAAGATCGACCGGACGGACGCCCTCCGAGTCGGATTCGTGGTGCTGTGCGCGGTCCTCGTGTTCGCCGGCCTGCGCTGGCCCGCCCCCGTCCCCGCCGTCGCCGTCATCGGCCTCGGCGTAGGGCTGTGGCCGATCCTCACCGAAGCGTGGCAGGACATCCGCGGGCGCCGCATGAGCATGGAGCTGTCCATGCTGATCGCCATCGTCGCCGCCGCAGCGATCGGCGAATGGACCACCGCCCTCGTCATCACCGTGTTCGTGCTCGCCGCCGAGATCCTCGAAGACCTCGCCCTCGAGCGCGGCCGCGGCGCCCTCACCTCTCTGATGGAGTTCCTGCCGGACGACGTCCAGGTGCGCCGCGACGGCCACATCCGCACCATCCCCCTGGACCAGCTGGCCGAAGGCGACACCGTCATCGTCACCCCCGGTGAGCGCATCGCCGTGGACGGCGTCGTCACCGCCGGCGAATCCACCGCCGACCAAGCGTCCATCACCGGCGAATCCGTCCCCGTGGACCTCGTACCCGGCAGCGAAGTGTTCGCCGGCTCCATCAACCAGGTCGGTGCCCTCGAAGTGCGCGCCGAGAAGGTCGGCGCCGACTCCTCCTACGGCCGGATCGTCACCGCCGTGCAGGACGCACAGGAGCAGGCGCCGCCCGTGCAGCGCCTCGCCGACCGGCTCGCCTCGTACCTCGTGTACCTCGCGCTCGGCGGCGCGGTCATCACCTTCCTCATCACGCAGGACCCGCGCTCCACCATCGCCGTGATCATCGTGGCCGGGGCGTGCGGCGTCGCCGCCGGCACCCCGCTCGCCGTGGTCGCCGCGATCGCCCGCATCGCCCGCACCGGCGCGTTCGTCAAGGGCGGCGCCCACCTCGAGGCCCTGTCCGAGGTGGACGTGGTCGCCTTCGACAAGACCGGCACCCTCACCACCGGCACCCCGCGCGTGGTGGGCCTCCGCCCCGCCGACGGGGTCAGCGAAAAGCATCTGCTGCTGACCGCCGCCAGCGCCGAACAGTTCTCTGAGCATCCCCTCGCCGCACCGATCGTCGACCTGGCGCGCAAGCTCGGCATCGCCCTCATGCCCGCCGACGACTTCGAGTACCGCGTCGGCTCCGGCATCGCCGCCCGCATCAATGGTCACGAGGTCACCGTCGGCTCCCGCCGCCTCATCCCCGACGCCCCGCGGGTGGTCCGCGACCAGGGGGAGGCGACCGCGGTGCACGTGGCGGTCGACGGGCGCTGCATCGGCACGGTGCTGCTCGCCGACACGATCCGCGACTCCGCGAAGACGATGATCAGCGACCTCACCCGCCGCGGCATCCGCACGCTCATCATCACCGGCGACACCGAACCCACGGCCCGCGCCGTGGCCCGCGAACTCGGCATCACCGATGTGCGCGCCGAACTGCTGCCGCACGAGAAGCTCGAGGTGATCCGTCAGGAGCGGGAAGCGGGGCACCGCCTCGCCATGATCGGCGACGGCGTCAACGACGCGCCCGCGCTCGCCCACGCGCACGTCGGCGTGGCGATGGGGTCCGGCACCGGGGTGGCGCAGGAGAGCGCCGACGTCATCCTCATCAGCTCGGACCTGCACGATCTGGCCCGCACTGTCGCGATCGCGAAGCGGGCACGCGCGATCGTCATGGCCAACTTCATCGGCACGATCGCGGTGGACGTCATCGGCATCGTCCTCGCCGGTTTCGGCCTTCTGTCGCCGGTCGCTGCGGCGGTCATCCACGTGGGCTCCGAGACGGTGTTCATCCTGAACTCGGCGCGGCTGATCCCGGGGCGCGCCTCGAAGCATGAGCTGAAGGAGTCGCCCAAGGAGGAGGGGCCGGGCAGCGGCCCCGATGGCGGCGCCGGCGCAGATGCTGATGACGCTGCGCGCGGCGGTTCGGGTTCCGGGAAGGCGTTCGGCCTGCTGCCGAAGCGCCCGAAGCGCACCCCCGGCATCACTGTCTGAGGATCGAGCACGGGCTCCACGGCCGTTACCCGCAGCTGACCGCGGGCCGCTGGCGCGCCCAGCCGCCGCGCTTCGCCGTCGAGCGCTGGCGACTGTTCTACGCGTCGGAATCCGCGGCGCGGTGGGACCCGTCGGTCCCCTCGCCGCGCGGTTCGCCGTCCTCCCCGCGCGGCTCGCGGCGCTCCTCGTCTTCCAGCAGCTTGCCGTCCTCGTCGACCGGGTTGCCGTGCTCGTCGAGGTAGGCACCGATCTCGTAGTCGTAGGCGACGGGGTTGCCGTCCTCATCGGTGCGGGCGTACCAGTCGGTGAGCTCCTCCGCGTGCGAGTCGTAGCCCGCGCCGGCGGCGTACTCGCCCTCCTCCGGGATCACCCGCAGGGAGAAGTTGTCGCCGTGCTCCTCGATGCCGTACCGCACCGCGTTCGCCACCGCCGACTTCTCGTAGTCGCTGCGGATCACCAGCGGGTCGGTGCGCATCTCCTTGAACAGCGCCACCGCCATCAGCACCAGCACCACCGCGAACGGCAGCGCCGTGATCGTGATCAGGTTCTGCAGGCCCTGCAGCGCATCCTTGCCCGCCATCAGCAGGATCACCACCGCGATCCCGGCCATCAGGATCGCCCAGAACGCCGTCACCCACCGGTTCGGGTTCGGGTTGCCCTTCTGCGACAGCTGCGAGTTCACCAGCGACGCCGAATCCGACGTGGTGATGAAGAAGACCGCGAGCATCACAATCACGATCGGCGCCACGAACTGCGCACCGGGCAGCTGATCCAGCACCGCGAAGAAGATGTCCTCCGGCTTCGGCAGCGCGTCGATGTCGTTGCCCGGCGCGATCCTCTCCCCGTTGTGCCGCTGCAGATAGATGGAGGTGCCGCCGAGGATCGTGAACGCCAGCACGATGATCGTGGACGGAATCGTCAGCACACCGATCACGAACTGGCGCACCGTGCGGCCCTTCGAGATCTTCGCGGTGAACACGCCGACGAACGGCGCCCACGACACCCACCACGCCCAGTAGAACGTGGTCCACGTGGACAGGAACTCATTCATCTCCTCGGAGTCCGCGGTCGTGGCGGACAGCATCTCCGGCAGCTGCGAGAAGTACTGCGTGATCACACCCGGAATGATGTTCACCAGGAACACCGTCGGCCCCGCCACGAAGAAGAACAGCGCCAGCACCATCGCCAGCATCAGGTTCACGTTCGACAGGCGCTTGATGCCCTTCGCCACGCCGGACACCGCCGAGATGATCGTGCCGATCGTCAGCAGCACGATGATCACCAGCGCGAGAGTGTTCGCCCCCGGCGACCAGCCCGTCACGAGCGTGAAGCCGGAGCCGATCTGCAGGGCGCCGATGCCGAGCGAGGCGGCCGTCCCGAACAGTGTGGCGATGATGGCGAGTCCGTCGATGATGCGCGCCGGCACACTGTCCGTGCCGCCGCCCCACAGCGGGGTGAGGATCGAACTCATCAGCGGCACGCGGCCGCGCCGGAACGACACGTAGGCGACCGCGAGGCCGACGATCGCGTAGATTGCCCACGCGTTCACGCCCCAGTGCAGCGCCGCCTGCACCATCGCACCCTTCACCGCCTCCATCGACGCCGGCTCGTACGCGCCGGGTCGCGGAGACAGGTAGTAGGTCATCGGCTCGTACGGGCCGAAGAAGATGATGCCGATGCCGATGCCCGCGCCGAACAGCATCGCCGCCCACGACACGGTCGAATACTCCGGCTTGTCGCCCTCGAGCCCCAGCGGGATCCGGCCGTACTTCGAGAACGCAAGGAACAGCAGGAACAGCACCATGCCGATGGCGAGGCTGTTGAACACCCAGCCGAGGTTCGTCATGATCCAGCCGAGAGCGGCGGTGGTCGCGGCGAGCACCACGTCCGGCTGGATGACGCCCCACAGCACGAACCCGGTGACGGCGGCGCCCACGATGATCAGCATCGGCTTGTCGATGCCGTAGCGGATGCGCTGATCGTCCACATCCACACCGGGAACGAGCGCCGGGTGGATGTTGTGCGGGTAGCGGTCCATCTCCTTGAAGAAGCGCCCCGCGGCCTGTTTCGCCCGGGCGGGGGCGCCGACGGGTGCCGCCGCGGCACCGGCGGAGGGGGTGCCCGGGGCTGCAGGATGCGCAGCGGCGCGGCGGGCGGCTGATGTGGACTGCTCTGACGGGTCGGACGGGTGCGGGGGAGTCATCGGTTCACCGTGCTTCGCAACTGGGGGCGGCTCGCGGGTCGAGCCGGCGATCTGCTGTTCAACCGTACAGCGAACCGAGCGACAGCGCAGGGCACGGGCCCGGGGAGGGAACCCGTCGGCCTCCTTCTCAGCGGCCGACGGGGCGCCGCATGTAGAACGGCTCCAGGTACTCCTCGAGACCCCGAGCCGAGCCCTCGCGCCCCAGGCCGGACTGCTTCACACCGCCGAACGGCGCCGCCGCATCCGAGGCGACGCCCACGTTGATCGCCAGCATGCCCGACTCGATGCTCTGCACCACGGCGTCGACCTCGGCGGGGTCCTCGCCGATCACGTAGCTCATCAGGCCGAACTCAGTGTCGTTCGCGGCCGCGATCATCTCCTCAACATCGTCCATCACGATGATCGGGGCGACCGGCCCGAAGATCTCCTCCCTGTTGACCCGCGCGGAGCGGGGCACATCGCCGAGCACCGTCGGCTGGAAGAAGTGACCGGGCCCATCCACACGGGCCCCGCCGGTGAGAACAGAAGCGCCGCAGTCGACTGCGTCCTGCACGAGCTCTTCGATCTTGTCGACCGCCTTCGCCTCCACCATCGGGCCCATCGTGGTGCCGTCCTCCACGCCGGGGCCCACCACGAGGTGTTTCGTCTCCTCCACGAGGCGGCGCGTGAACTCCTCCGCCACGCTCGCGTGCACATAGAACCGGTTCGCGGCCGTGCACGCCTCACCGTTGTTGCGGAACTTCGCCGGCATCGCCGCCTCGACCGCCGTGTCGATGTCCGCACTGGGCAGCACGAGGAACGGCGCATTGCCGCCCAGCTCCATCGACGACTTCAGGACCCCGTCGGCCGCCAGCTTCAGCAGCTCCTTGCCCACAGCCGTGGAGCCGGTGAACGACACCTTCCGCAGGCGGGGGTCCGCCATCAGCGTGGAGGACAGCGCACCGGAATCCTTCGTGACAACGCAGTTGACGACCCCGTCGGGCACGCCCGCGTCCTTCAGCGTCTGCATCAGCAGCAGCATCGACAGAGGAGTGAGCCCAGCCGGCTTCACCACCACGGTGCAGCCCGCGGCCAGCGCCGGCCCCACCTTCCGCGTCCCCATCGACAGCGGGAAGTTCCACGGCGTGATCGCGAGGACCGGCCCCACGGGGCGCATGCCCACCGTGATGGTGTGATCGGCCGACGGGGCCCGCCCGTACGCCCCGGGCAGGCGCACTGCCTCCTCGCTGTACCAGCGGAAGAACTCCGCGCCGTAGGTGACCTCGCCGTACGCCTCCTCGAGGGGCTTGCCCATCTCGAGCGTCATGAGGAGGGCGAAGTCATCAGCGCGCTCCAGGAGGAGGTCGTAGGCGCGGCGGAGGATGTCGGAGCGGGTGCGGGGAGCGGTGGCCGCCCAGTCCCGCTGGGCGGCGACGGCGGCATCGAGTGCGGCGGTGCCGACCTCGGCGGCGTCGGCGTCGCCCACCTCCACGAGGGTCTCCTCCGTGGCGGGGTTCTCCACCGGGAACGTGCGGCCGGCCTCGATGAACTCGCCGCCCACGAACGAGGTGGTGGGGATGCGGCCGAGCAGATCGGCGATCCGCTCCTCGGTGACGGCGGGACGCTTCGAATCGGCGGACATATCGCTCTCCTCACTGAGTGGCGCGGCGCAGGCGGCGCAGCGGATCTCCTCGGATCGTATATGAAGCCTGGGTCACATTCCAGGGGATTGCATCGACCCGACCCGCGACCTCAGATCTGGGCGCGCACGCACTGAAGCGGGCCGCGGTTCCGCGGGCCGGCATATACGATCCGCGAATTCCTGCCCGCACCGCCGCGGACGCCGGTAGAGTGCCGCGCATGTGAGCGCCACCACATCGCTCAGTGTGCGGTGCGGTGGACGGGCGGCACCCGTCGGCCCCTCGGCTCGCACCCCCGACCCCGCGTCCCGGACCGCAAGGAGGCCCGCTTGTCCGCCGCAGCCGCCACCACCAGCCCCGACCACTTCGAGGTGTCCCCCACGGAGCGCCGACGCGTCATCGGCGCCACCATCGTGGGCACCACCATCGAGTGGTACGACTTCTTCATCTACGCCTTCGCCGCCAACCTCGTGTTCGGCACCCTCTTCTTCGAACCCGCCGGCGAAGGACTCAAACACGTCCTCGCGCTGCTCACCATCGGCCTGTCGTTCCTGTTCCGACCCTTCGGCGCGTTCCTCACCGGCCACTTCGGCGACAAGATCGGGCGACGCCCCATGCTCGTCATCACCCTCCTGCTGATGGGCGTCGCCACCACCTGCGTGGGCCTGCTGCCCACCCACGCCACCATCGGCATCGCCGCGCCGATCATGCTGATGTTCCTGCGCGTCCTGCAGGGCATGGCCGCCGGCGGCGAATGGGGAGGCGCCGCACTCATGTCGGTGGAGCACGCCGGCCCCGGCCAGCGCGGCCGCTTCGGCATGTACCCGCAGCTCGGGGTGCCCGCCGGCATGCTCCTCGCCTCCGGCGCCCTCGCCCTCATGACCACCATCGCCCCGGGCGACGCCTTCCTCTCCTGGGGCTGGCGCGTGCCGTTCCTCGCGTCGTTCCTGCTGATCGCCGTCGGCATGTACATCCGCTCCCAGGTGTCCGAATCACCGGTGTTCGAGCACATGCGTGAGACCGCGCAGCGCGAGACCCAGCCGATCGCCGTGCTGATGAAGAGCCACTGGAAGCTCGTCCTCACCGCCGCGCTCGTATTCGTCGGCAACAACGCCGTCGGCTACATGGTGACCGGCGGCTTCGTGCAGGGCCTCGCGTCCCGCCCGCCGTCCGACGGAGGCCTCGGATACAACCCGACCCACGTCCAGCTGGCGGTGCTCGTGGCCGCCGTGGTGTGGATGGTCTTCACCTTCATCGCCGGCATCCTCTCCGACCGCATCGGCCGACGCCCCACCTACCTCATCGGCTACGCCCTGCTCGCCGCCGCCGTCATCCCCCTGTTCCTGTTCGTGGACATGGGCGTGATCGGTGTCCTCATCGGCTGCTGCCTGCTGTCGGTGGGCCTCGGCTTCACCTACGGACCGCAGTCCGCGTGGTACGCCGAGACGTTCCCCGCGTCGGTCCGCTTCTCCGGCGTGTCGATCTCGTACGCGATCGGTGCGGTCCTCGGTGGTGCGTTCGCGCCGTCGATCGCGCAGACCCTTCTGCAGCAGACCGGCACCACGTGGGCGATCGTCGGGTACCTGCTGGTCACGATCGCGGTGGCGACCACCGGCGCGCTGCTGCTGCGCGACCGGCCCGGCATCCCGCTGGACGCCGAGTTCGAAGAGTCCGGCGAGTGGGAGACCTGGAAGCCGGCGCCTCGCCCCGCCACGGCCTGAGCCGGGGGTCGGGCGACGGTCACGGCCCGCCGCCCGGCCCAGGCCCCCGCGCCGCGCGGGTCAGATGTCTGCGATGACCTGATCGTCCTCGGCCACGGTGCGGATCTCCGCCCGCGCGGCACCGTCCTCGCCGTCCGAGGCGGACCCGCCGAGAGTCGAAATGACCCCCGCCTCCGCATGCGCACCGCCGCCGAAACCGCCCGGCTTCCCGGCGGGCTGACCGGACGCACTGCGCTCGCGCAGCAGGTCGCGGCCCTCTGCCAGCACCCGGCGCGCCTCAACCGCAGCCGGCGCGTCCGCATCCAGCAGGAACGGTGCGAAGAACTCACCCACCAGCTCCGGGCGATCCAGCGGCAGCACCGCCGACACGTACATGTCCGGCCGCACGATGATCACCGCACCGTCACGCGACACACCGCGGCGGTCGAAGATGTCATCGCCCTCCTCCGCGGCGTACACCAGCTCCTGGTCCCGCACCTGGAACGGGCCGAACCGGGGACGGAACACATCCGGCACGTCCTGAGGCTCGAATGCGTTGTGGTCGTCCTGGTAGATGACCTTGACGTCGAACAGGGCACCGGCATCATCGGCACGCGTCCAATCGGCGTCGCGGGCACCGCGGTTCGGCGACTGCGTGCGCACATACGGTGAGGACGGATCCTCCGCGAACCAGCGCGCCCACGCCCGCACCGCCGACTCCTCCGACGCCGCCGGCGCAGAATCCGCGAACACGTAGATCCGCCAGCGCCCGTCGGCCCGCATATGGTGACCGAGCTCCACCGGCACCGCGTCGCAGTGACGGCGCACCGGTGCGGAGCGGAAGCGCTTGCCGAGCGGGAACCCGTCGGCCAGCGACTGGTCCGACAGGTCCGACGTCAGCAGCTGGCCGCGCACATACGTCACCCCGAACCCGGACGCCTGCTCCTCGCTCTTCACATAGTGCGCGGTGACCTCCTCGGGGTCCACACCGCCGAGCTCCGGATGCTCCGGGTCGAACGTGCGGGCGCCCATCAGCGTGGACCATTCGCGGTCGAACTCGATGAGTTTGCGGGCCACGTCCTGACGCTCCTGCGAATACGTGTCCAGCAGGCCGGGGACAGCACGCCCCGTGAGGACATGGCCGAGCTTCCAGCCGAGGTTGAACGCGTCCTGCATCGACACGTTCATGCCCTGCCCCGCCTTCGCCGAATGCGTATGGCATGCATCCCCGGCGGTGAACACGCGCGGATGCTTCGAGCCGCGCTCATCGGGGCGGACGTCATCGAACGAGTCGGTGACGCGCTGCCCCACCTCGTACACCGACCACCACGCCACATGCCGCACATCCAGGGTGTACGGGCGCATGATCGCCTGCGCGGTCTCCACGATCGTGGACAGGGGCGTAGCACGCACCTTCTCCTTGCCGCCGTCCGGGATCTCCCCGAGGTCCACGTAGATCCGCACCAGGGAGTTGCCCTCGCGCGGGATGTAGAGGATGGAGCCGGAGGTGGACTGGATCGCGCATTTCGTGCGGTAGTCGGGGAAGTCGGAGTCGGCGAGGACGTCCATGACGCCCCACGCGTGGTTGCGGGAATCGCCGTGCATCTTGCCGCCGATGTCGCGCCGCACCTGCGAATGCGCACCGTCGCAGCCCACGGCGTACTTCGCCCGCACCGTCCGCTTCTCACCCTCGTCCTCGCCGGCGGAGCGGACCAGGTGCGCTTTCACGGGATGGGTGGCCGACGGGTCCGCGGAGACCTCCAGGTGCTCCAGCGCCCAGCCGTAGTCGGGCCGCAGCCGGGCCGGGGAGTTCGCGGCGAACTCCGCGAAGTAGTCCTGGACGCGGGCCTGGTTGCAGATGACGTGCGGGAACTCCGAAAGCACGCCGTCGCGGTCATGCGCGGAGTCCTTCGTGACCTCGGCGCGGTAGATGTGGTCGCGGTTCTCCTTCGAGGGGCGCCAGAAGGACATCTCGGTGATCTCGTACGCCTCCTGCAGGAGGCGGTCGGCGAACCCGAACGCCTGGAACGTCTCGATGGAGCGGGCCTGGAGCCCGTCGGCCTGCCCGATCTCGAGGCGGCGGTCGCGCTTCTCGATGATGCGGCAGGTGACCTCTGGGAACTGCGACATCTGCGCCGCCAGCAGCATGCCGGCTGGGCCGGTGCCGACGATCAGCACATCCATCTCGTCCGGCAGGTCGTCCGGGCGGTCCACGCCGCGCCCGGCGGCGGGTTCGATGCGGGGGTCGCTGATGACGTACCCGTGGTGGTGGAACTGCATTGGTCGTCCTCTCGGGTGAACAGGGGCGGCCGGTGGCCGGGTGACGGCGGGCGGCCGGTGGGCAGCAGGGGTCTCAGTAGGCGGCTGGGGTGTCAGGCGAGCCGGGGGCGTGCTCCAGCGGCTCACCGGGGTGGCCCTTGGACCAGCGGCGGTGACGGTCCACTGCGGCGATCGCGCCCTGCACCATCAGGGTGACGTCTGCGGACACCACCACGAAGTCGACATCGTGGTCCCGCCAGCGGTCCGCCACCGCGGGAGCGAACGCGTTGATGCCGACGGGCACCCCCGCCTCCTGCGCGATGCCGATCACCTGCTCCACCGCGGCCACCACCTCGGGTGCGCCCGGGTTGTTCGGGTAGCCCATGGAGCCGGCGAGATCGGCGGGACCGATGAAGATGCCGGAGACGCCGTCGGTGCCGGCGATGTCACGGGCGTTCTCCACACCGGCACTGGACTCGATCTGCACGATCACGTTGACGTGCTGGTCGGCCTGGTGCACGTACTCCGGCACCTGGCCCCAGCGGGAGGAGCGGGCGAGGGCGGCGCCGATGCCGCGGGCGCCGTACCGGCCGCCCTTCTCACCCGGGTAGCGGGCGGCGTCAACAGCGGCGCGGGCCTGCTCACCGGTGCCGACCTTCGGGATGATGAGGTTCTGCGCGCCGATGTCCAGCACCTGCTTGATGCGGACCGTGTCGTTCCACGGCACCCGCACCAGCGGGGTGGCGGGGTAGGCGGCGGTGGCCTGCAGAACCCGCAGGATGCCGTCGAGCTCCATCGGGCCGTGCTCACCGTCGATGATGAGGAAGTCCGCCCCGCTGGAGGCGAGGATCTCCCCGGCCACGGAGGAACCGGAGGAGTTCCACAGGCCCACCAGGGGCCGGAACCCGTCGGCCCGCCCCTCGGCGGCGGCGCGGGCCTCATCGACCCGCTGGTGGAAGGTCGGCGGCAGGATCACGCCGCGGGCGCGGGCATCCGCCATGGTCCGGTTGATCTCGTGACTCATTCGAAGGACACCTCCACTGCCCCCAGGTCCTGGTACTCCACCCGGAAATGATCGCCCACCTCGGCCCACACGGGCCGGGTGAAGGAGCCGGCGAGGATGGTGTCACCGGCGCGAAGACCGTCGCCGTGACCGGCGATCCTGTTGACCAGCCACGCCGCGGACAGCGCCGGGTCGCCGAGGACCCCGCCGGACACTCCGGTCTCGGTGATCTGGTCGTTGACGAAGCACTGAGCACCGATCCACCGCAGGTCACGGGCGTCCGGCGCGAAGCGGAGGTCCTCACCGCCGAGGACCATGGCGCCGAGGGCGGCGTTGTCGCTGATGGTGTCGACGATCGTGCGGCCCTTCAGCTGCACGTGCGCGTCGAGGATCTCCAGCGCCGGCACCACGTAGTCGGTGGCGGCGATGACGTCCGCTGCGCCGATGTCCTCCCGGCCGGGAGTGCCGGCGAGGTCGTGCTTCAGCACGAACGCGAGCTCCACTTCGACCCGCACGTTCGACCAGCGGTCGTGGCGCACGCGCTCGCCGGAGCGGATCACCTGGTCGGCGAAGATGACCCCGTAGTCCGGTTCGGTGATGCCGGTGGCGTCCTGCATCGCCTTCGAGGTGAGGCCGATCTTGTGGCCCACCACAGTGCCGCCCTGGTCTTCGCGGCGCTGCCGCCACACGCGCTGCACGGCGTAGGCGTCCTCCACGGTCATGCCGGGGTGGCGCGGGGAGATCAGGTCGATGGTGCCGCCGGTGGTCGCTGCGCGCAGCAGGTCGTCCGCGATGGCGACGGTCTGCTCCTCGGTGAGGGTGCGGCCGGTCTGGGGAACGCCGGTCACAGCTGGTTCCCCAGTTTGAAGCCCTTGGACGCCTCGCCCCGGTAGGTGCCGTCCTCGTCGCCCTCGCGGGTGTAGGAGAACCCGTCGGCGCCGATCGTCACCTCCATCTCGGAGGAGTCGGTGCGCTGGGTGAGCGGCTGGACGGCGCCGTCGAGGTCGAGGACGCGGGAGGCGTCGGTGTACCAGGACGGCACCACGGGGTTGCCCCACCAGTCGCGGCGCTGGTTGTCGTGCACGTCCCAGGTGATGACGGGGTTGTCCGGATCGCCGGTGTAGTAGTCCTGCGTGTACACCTCGATGCGGTGCCCGTCGGGGTCCCGCAGGTACAGGTAGAACGCGTTGGAGACGCCGTGGCGGCCCGGTCCGCGTTCGATCTGGTCGGACAGCCGCAGGGCGCCGAGCTTGTCGCAGATCTGCAGGATGTTGTGCTTCTCGTGGGTGGCGAACGCGATGTGGTGCAGGCGGGGCCCGTCACCGCCGGTGAGGGCGGTGTCGTGCACGGTGCCCTTGCGGTGCATCCACGCGGCGTAGGTGGTGCCGGCCTCGTCCTTGATGTCCTCGGTGACGCGGAAGCCGAGCTCCTCGAGGTACTTCCGGCCGCGCGGCACATCGGGGGTGACCTGGTTGAAGTGGTCGATGCGGACGAGCTCCCCGGCGGAGATGAGGTCGTAGCGCATATGGAGGCGCTCGGCGTGCTCCACCTCGTGGAAGAACTCGTACGGGAAGCCGAGCGGGTCCTCGACGCGGACGGTGTCGCCGACGCCGCGCACGAACCCGTCGGCCCGCCGCTCCACCCGGCAGCCCATCTCCCGGTAGTACGCCTCGGCCGCGTCGACGTCCTCGGGGGTGCGCACACGGTACGAGATGGCGGCGACGGCCGGCTCATCGCCCTGGCGCAGCACGAGGTTGTGGTGGATGAACTCCTCGAAGGAGCGCAGGTAGATGACCTGGTCGTTTTCCTCGGTGACGTGCAGACCGAGGACGTCCACGTAGAAGCGGCGCGACGCGGCCAGGTCGGTGACGGGTGCGGACATGGGGACTCTCCTTTGAGTGCCGATGGCGGAATGGGGGAGGGGCCGACGGGTGCCGAAGCGGGCCGACGGGTGCCGGCGTCAGCAGGCGCTGGCGCCGAACCGCTTCGTCTTCACATCGCCGAGGGTGATGTGCACGGCCTGCTGGTCGGAGTAGAAGTCGAGGGAGCGGTAGCCGCCCTCCTGGCCGAGGCCGGACGCCTTCACACCGCCGAACGGGGAGCGGAGGTCGCGCACGTTGTGGCTGTTCAGCCACACCATGCCGGCGTTGACGTTCTGGGTGAACAGGTGGGCGCGCTGCACGTCCCGGGTCCAGATGTAGGCGGCGAGGCCGTACTTCGTGTTGTTCGCCAGCTCCAGGGCCTCCTCCTCCGTGTCGAACGGGGTGATGGCAACAACCGGCCCGAAGATCTCCTCCTGGAAGATGCGGGCATCCGGCCGGACATCGGCGAACACCGTGGGCGCCACGAAGTTGCCCTCCTCGCTGAAGCCCTCGGGGCGGCCGCCGCCGGCGACCAGACGTCCCTCCTGCTTGCCGATCTCCACGTAGCTCATCACCTTGTCGTAGTGCTCGGGGTGCACGAGCGCCCCCACCTCGGTGGCGGGGTCGGACGGGTCGCCGACGATGACGGCCTTCGCGCGGGTGGCGTAGCGCTCCACGAACTCGTCATAGATCGAGCGCTCCACCAGGATGCGGCTGGAGGCGGTGCAGCGCTCACCGTTGAGGGAGAACACGCCGAAGAGGGTGGAGTCCAGGGCGGCGTCGAGGTCGGCGTCGGCGAACACCACGGCGGGGGACTTGCCGCCGAGCTCCATCGACAGGCCCTTGAGGTGGTCGGCGGCGTTGCGGAAGATCAGCTGCCCGGTGGAGGACTCGCCGGTGAAGGAGATGAGGGGGACGTCCTCGTGCTTGACGAGGGCGTCACCAGCGGTCTCACCGAAGCCGTTGACGAGGTTGAACACGCCCGCGGGCAGTTCCGCCTCTTCGAAGATCCCGGCCCACAGGGATGCGCTCAGCGGCGTGAACTCGGCGGGCTTCAGCACCACGGTGCAGCCGGAGGCGAGGGCGGGGCCGAGCTTCCACGACTCCAGCATGAACGGGGTGTTCCACGGGGTGATGAGACCGGCCACGCCCTTGGGCTTGCGGTTCACGTAGTTCATCTGCATGCCGGGGACCTTGTAGGCGTCGTCCCGCTGGGCGACGATCAGGTCCGCGAAGAAGCGGAAGTTCTCGGCGGCGCGCTGCGCCTGCCCCTTCGCCTGCGTGATCGGCAGGCCGGAGTCGAACGACTCCATGGCGGCGAGCTCCTGGTCACGGGACTCGACGATGTCGGCGATGCGGTTGAGGACGCGGGCGCGCTCGCGGTTCTTCATCCGCGGCCACGGGCCGTCCTCGAACGCGCGGGCGGCGGCGGCGACAGCACGGTCGATGTCGGCCTTGTCGCCGCTGGCGGCGCGGGTGTAGACGGTGTTGCCGACGGGTTCCAGGACCTCGAACGTCTCCCCGGAGACCGATTCGACGCGTTCGCCGTCGATGTAGTGGGGGATCAGGTCGGGAATGTTCTCGGGGCGGGTGGTCATGCGGGTGCTCCTTCGCTCGCGGTGGTGATCGCGGGGCTCGTGCTGTCAGGTCTCGTGCGGTCGAGTCTTGTGCGGTCGGGGACGATGCCGGCCGTGCTGTGCGGCTGGTCGGCGTGGATGCGCGCCAGGTAGGCGCGCGGGGTGGTCATGCGGTGCTCCCGCATCGCCAGTTCGATGTCGATGCCGGCGGCGCCGCTCTCGATGAGGTGCAGGATCCGCTCGTGCTCCTCCACGGAAGCGGCGGCGCGGTCCGGAACGAAGCTGAACGTGGAGTTCCGCAGCGCGGACAGGCGGTTCCACGCGCGGTCCACCAGCATCACCAGATGCGGGTTCGGACACCGGTGGGACAGCGCCCGGTGGAACTGCTCGTTCAGGTGCGTGAACTCGACGGCGTCGAAGTCGCCGGCGGCGGCGAGGTCGCGCATCTGTTCGTTGACGGCGCGGGCCTCAGCGACCTGTTCGGCCGTCAGGGACGGCGCGGCGAGCGCCACGGCGGCGGATTCGATGACGCTCATCGTCTCCATCGTGTGGACGTACTCGCTCTCGTCGATGGCGGCGACGCGCGCGCCCACGAACTTCTCGAACGTCACGAGCCCTTCGGCCTGCAGGCGGCGGATCGCTTCGCGCACGGGCACCACGGAGGAGCCGATCTCCTCACCGATGTGCTCGAGCTTGAGGCGATCGCCGGGCAGGTAGTCGCCCTGGACGATCCGCTGCTGGATCATCCGGTAGGCGCGCTCGGACTTCGTGGCGGTCATCGCTGCTTCTCGAACTCCGCCCGCCATTCGGCGTTCATCGGGAACAGGCCCTCCACCGGGTGGCCCTCGGCGACGCGCGCGGCGATGAACGCCTCCTCCGCCTCCTTCGTCTCGCACGTGGAGATGATGTTCTCGAGCATCGACGGAGGGATCACGAGGACGCCGTCGTCATCGCCGACGATCACATCGCCCGGCTGCACCGTCGTGCTGCCGCAGGCGACGGTCTCGTCGATGCCCCAGGGGACGTGCCGGCGGCCCAGCACGGCCGGGTGCCCGCCCTTGTGGTACGTGGGCAGGCCGATCTCGGTGACTTCGGCGAGGTCGCGGACGCAGCCGTCGGTGACGATGCCGGCGGCGCCGAGAGCACGCGCGCGCAGGGCGAGGATGTCACCGAGGGTGCCGGCGTCATCCACACCGCGGGCATCCATCACGAGCACATCGCCGCTGGTCAGGGAGTCGAAGAGGCGCTTCTGGGCGTTGTAGCCGCCGCCGTGGGACTTGAACAGGTCCTCCCGGTTCGGCACGTACCTCAGGGTGCGGGCGGTGCCGATCAGCTTCTTCCCCGGCTGGGTGGTGCGCACCCCGTCGATGGAGACGTTGTTCAGGCCCTTGGAGCGCATCACGGAGGAGATGGTCGCCAGCGCCACCTTCTCGATGCGCTCGCGCATGTCGTCGGTGAGCGGGCCGACGGATCCGGCGCCCCCGTCGGCCCCGGAGAACTCACTGATGTCCCGGCCGGAGGCGTCCGCCCACTGCTGCGCGGTGGGCTTCGGCTGCGGGGAGAACGGCTCGAGGTCCACCGTGCCCTGCACCGCCTGGGTGCGGAGGCGGCCGGAGGAGAGGGCGGGGTCCTCCGACCCGCCGGCGGTGACCTCGACCTCCACCACCTGGCCGGGGCCGAAGGTGGAGGCGCCGGCGGGCGTGCCGGTGAGGATGACATCGCCCTTCTCCAGGGTGATCAGCTGCGAGAGGTCGGAGACGATCTGAGGCAGCGGGAACAGGAGAGTGGACGTGGAGTCCTCCTGGACGAGGTCGCCGTCCAGCCAGACGCGGATCGCGATGTTCGCCGGATCGAGGCGGTCCGCGGGGATGAGCCGGGGACCGATCGGGGCGTAGCCGTCGCCGCCCTTGGAGCGGACGTTCGCTCCCTTATCGGCCCAGCGGAAGTCGAACGCGCCGAGGTCGTTCGCGGCGGTGACGGCGGCGACGCGGCCCCAGGCGTCGGTGGGGGAGACGCGGCGGGTCCGCTCTCCGATCACCAGGGCGATCTCGCCTTCGAATCCGAGGATCTCAGCGCCCTTCGGCAGCTCCACCACGGTGGGGTCCTCACCGGTGGGGGTGGTGAGGGA